>JANMFL010000427.1:0-5887 GCA_031377945.1 Acidimicrobiaceae bacterium
CCCCGTATGTGCAGCCCGCATGGGAGGCCCTCGACCGCTACACCCACCAGGACGACATCGTCGCGTTCTGGAAGGTACGGGCGATGGCGCTGTACACGAACCGTCGCGGGGTGCAGACCGTGCTGCGGACCGTCATCGAGCAGCGCGCCGACTACTACCTGATGAAGAAGGGGCAGACGGCGTACCAGTTCCTGGTCACCGAGTCGCAGGGCCTCGGGTATGGGTGGACGGTGGTCTGGGAGGACGAATCCTGGATTCTCTGGGGCATTCCTCGTGGGACCGGGGCGTCAACCGGCTGACGTTCCTGCGACAATGCACATCGCATGACAGCACTCGACGAACTCGTGAACCTGCTCGATCTGGAAGCGATCGAGGTGAACCTCTTCCGCGGTGTCTCGCCCGACGAGAACCGACAGCGCGTCTTCGGCGGGCAGGTGGCCGGCCAGGCGTTGGTCGCCGCGACCCGCACCGTCGAACCCGGCCGTCACGTTCATTCGCTGCACGCCTACTTCCTGCGGCCCGGCGACCCCACGGTGCCCATCCTGTACGAGGTCGACCGCATTCGCGACGGGAAGAGCTTCACCACTCGCCGCGTGGTGGCCATCCAGCACGGCAAGGCGATCTTCAACCTGCAGGCCAGTTTCCACACCGCAGAGGACGGGCCCGACTACCAGGCCCCGATGCCGCTCGACGTGCCCCACGCCGAGACGCTGCCCGATTTCAAGACTCGCATGGCGCCCTACAAGGACCGCATGGGCGAATGGTACGACCGCCCCCGACCCATCGACGTGCGACACATCGACGCCGACCCGTTCAGCCGCCAGGGCGTGAAGAGCTACGGCCAGAAGGTGTGGTTGCGCGCCGACGGTCGTCTGCCCGACGACCCCACGCTGCACGCCTGCATCGTCACCTACGCCAGCGACATGACCCTGCTCGACACCACGGTGCTGCCGTTCGGCCTGTCGTGGGAGACACCAGGAATGCAGATGGCCAGCCTCGATCACGCGATGTGGTTCCACCGGCCGTTCCGCGCCGACGACTGGCTGCTGTACGACCAGCACCCCATCTCCACCGGTGGCGCACGCGGCCTGGCGGGCGGCGCCCTCTACACCGCCGAGGGCCACCTCGCGGTGAGCGTCGTGCAAGAGGGCCTCGTGCGAGTGCCGCAGCCGTGATCCGCCGCCTCGCGCTCCTCGCGCTCCTCGTTGCCGGCGTGCTGTTCGTGGCCGCGTGCTCCGATTCCACCGGTTCGACCTCGACGGGCCCCTCCACCGAGCCCACCACCGCCTCCACGGTGCCCGACACGACCGCGCCGGGTCCGAGCACGGTCGACACCACCGCGGCCACGACCGCGCCGGGCACCGCACCGGCATCCGCACCGGCCACCACGGTGCCGCTGACCGCCGATGCGGTCGCGTTCACGCCGTTCGTGAACGGACTCACGAAACCGGTCGACATCACGTTCCGCGACGGTGACCCGACGCTGTACGTCGTGCAGCAGAACGGTCGGATCATCCCCGTGCGCGACGGTGCGGCCGGCGACCCCGTGCTCGACATCTCGGGCGCGATCTCGACGCGAGGCGAACAGGGATTGTTGGGCATGGCGTTCCACCCGTCGAAGCCGCTGGCGTACGTCGACTCCACGAATTCGGCGGGCGACACGGTCATCGCCGAGTTCGCAGTGGGCGCCGACGGCACCTTCGACACCGCATCGCAGCGCACGGTCCTGGTCGTCGATCAGCCCTACGCGAACCACAACGGCGGCAAGGTCGTCTTCGGCGCCGACGGGTATCTCTACATCGGCCTGGGCGACGGCGGTTCGGCGAACGACCCGCAGCGCCACGCGCTCGACCTGAACTCGTTCCTCGGCAAGATCTTGCGCATCGATCCGGTCGCCTCCAACACCGGGCCGTACACGGTGCCGGCCGACAACCCGTTCGTCGGCAACTCGTCGGCCAAGCCCGAGATCTGGTCGTACGGCCTGCGCAACCCGTGGCGTTTCGATTTCGACACCGAGACCGGCGACCTGTGGATCGCCGACGTGGGTCAGAACCAGTGGGAGGAGGTCGACCTCTCCACCGCAGCGGACGGCGGCGGCAAGGGCATCAACTTCGGCTGGAGCGCGTTCGAGGGCACGCACCGTTTCAACACCGATCAGTCCGACGCCGGCGTGCAGGCACCGATCTGGGAGTACGCCCACGGCGACGACGGCTGCTCCGTCAGTGGCGGCACGGTGTACCGCGGCGACGCGATCGCTTCGCTGGTGGGTTGGTACGTCGTGGCCGACTACTGCAGCGGCAAGGTGTGGGCATTGCAGGCCGGCGCGGGCAACGCGCTCGCCGCCAACGTCCCGCTGGGCGTGGTGGCGAGCCCCAGTGCCGTGGTCCGCGGGCCCGACGGCGAGTTGTTCGTCCTGGCCCACGGCGAGGGAGCGATCGTCGCGATCACCCCCTCGTGAACTGAAGTACAGTCCGCGCCGTGCAGGTGCGCAGAGGGTGGTGCGTGGCGCTGACCGTGACGCTGGTCGCGTGCGCCCCTGATGCGACCTCGTCCAACGGCACTCGGGCGACCACGCCGGGGGTCGAGACCACGCCACCATCGTCGACGGTGTCGTCGGACTCCACGACCACTGCACCCGGCGCGGCGCCGCCCACGACGACCGCTCCCGCCGACGAATTGCCACTCGCCCGCTTCTCCGCCGCCGACCTTCCGACCGATGGCCCCTGCGTGAGAGGTGCGGCACCGGCCGATGGCGAGACGACCTTCGTGCTCGACGGCAAGCTGTGGGCGGTGAGCGCGTCGGGCGACCTGTCCTGTGTGGCCGACCTGAAGGGCCGCGATCCGCACTGGATCCACTGGAGCCCCGACGGCGACGAGGTGCTCGTCGGGCCCGACGTCGTCCTGCGCGACGACGGCCGGTTCGTCCAGACCGGCTACTTCCCCGACAACCGCACGCTGCGCTGGTCGTTGCCCACCGGCAAGGCACTCATCGCCCCGAACGCCCAGTCGGGCAAGCTCATCTGGCGCAACGCGCACGACAGCGGCGAACGTATCGACGTGTCGTTCGCCGAGCGCACCACCACAGCCGCCTACCACCCCGCCGGCAAGCATCTCGCCGCCGCTGGCATCGGCAGTGACGGTGGCGGCGAGGGCGTCTTCGTGGCCACCAACCGCGGCAAGAACATGATGCGCATCGGGCAGATCGAGTCCGGAGAGGTGACCGACCTCGACTTCGAGATGAACGGCAACAGCCTCGTCTTCATCCACGATCACGACACCGACGGCATCAGCGAGGTGCACCGGTACTCGTTCGACACAGGACTCCTCGAGGTGGTGGCGACCGTTCCCGGCGAGACGGTGACAGGACTGGTGGCGAGCCCCGTCGACCAGGGTGCGCTGGCATGGAGCACCAGCCACTCCACCCTGTCGTCGCAGCTCTGGGTGCAGGCACCCGGAGCGCAACCCGTCGCCATCGGAATGCCCGAATCGATGTTGCAGCCCCTGTCATGGCTGCCGAACCACCAACTGCTGTTCACACGGACCAGTCCCGCTGCACCGCCGGGCACTGCCGCAGAGCTGTGGAGTTGGTCCGACGGCACGCTCACCCACATCATCGATGGCGTCTCGGCAGCGGCGGCGCGCACGATCCACGGCCCATATCTGGAACTGAACATCATCCAGGGCTCGGGCTTCGGTTGATGACCTTCGCGTCCGGTCGGTCGGCCGGAACCGCTACTGCAGTCAGGCAACCCGTTCGAAGCGCACCTCGCGGCGAACCGCGTCGGCGCTGACCAACTTCACCCGGCATTCGTCGCCGGGTCGCAACCCCTTCGCCGCCACCTTCGCGACCACGGCGATCTCGGCGAGCTGGATCTTCGAGATCTCGTCGTCGTCCTCCACCACGACCGCGGTGAACGTCTGCCCCTCGCGACCCGACAGCAGCACCGCCTCGGCGAGATCGATCACCGACCGATCCACCTGCGCCGACTTCGAGGCGGCGCGCGCCATGGCCGTCGGCAACTGCGACAGCCGCTCGGCGACCGCGACCGGCACCTCGTGGCCGTTCGCCACGGCGAGCACCGTCTGCACGACGTAGCGGTCGGCGAGGCGGCGCAGCGGTGCCGTGGCATGCGCGTACGTGGCAGCCACCGCCGAATGCCACGGCACCGTGCCCGGCGCGTAGGCGACGTACGCGGCGCCACCGCCCGCCCGCCGAACGGCGAGCAAGAACGCCGCGTGGGCGGCGTCGTTGGCGTCGAGGGTTCGCACGTAGGTCTCGAGCGGCTCGGCGTTCGGCCACACCAGCCCGAACGCATGCGCGGTGTGACGCAGCCGGCCCACGGCTCGGTCGTCGGGCTCGGGCATCACACGAAACAGGCCGGCGTGGGCGCGTTGCATCGCGTCGGCGACCGCCATGTTGGTCGCCAGCGACAACGCTGCGTTGGCGGTCTCGCTCGCGAGGCGAGGCCGGAACGCCAACCGATAGCCGTGCGTGCTCCGCTCGACCTCCTGCTCGGGCGGGTCCACCGGTGCGGCACCGCGGGCGATCTCGGCGGCCTCGCTGCGGCGGGCGAACTCGGTGAAGCCCTCGGGCAGTTCGGCGGCGGTGACACGGTCGTAGGCGAGTTTGGCTCGCGATCGCACGATGGCCCGCTCGGCACCGTCGAGCGTGGCGATGCCGTCGGGAGCGAGGCGCACGTGGAACACGACGGCCGGACGAGGCCCATCCGGCAGCAGGCTGGCCGCGGCCTCCGCCAGGACCGGCGGGTACAGGCCGGCCTTGCCGTCGGGCAGATACAGCGTCATGCCCCGCTCCCAGGCCTCGGTGTCGACCGCGTCGCCGTCGCGCACGAACCAGGCCACGTCGGCGATCGCGTACTGCAGCAGCAGGTCATCCGTCGCGTGGTCATGAGTGATGGTGAACGCCTGGTCGAGGTCGGTGCTGGTCGCGGGATCGAGCGTCACGAAGGGCACGTCGGTTCGGTCGACGTGCTCGGTGGGCTCACGGCGCGCCGCGTCCGCCGCGGCCTGCAGCACCGCGTCGGGGAATTCGGTGGGGACCTGGAACTGGTGGCGGATCTGCGCAAGCCCCGCGTCGAGCGCGTGGGTGGTGTCGCGCAGCGACCGCATCAGTACACGACGGGAATGTTGCGCGGGCCGCGCACCTGGCCGCCCGCCCACGTGACCAGCGCCGGGTCCTTCAGTTCGAACTCGGGGATGCGTGTGATGAACTCCTCGATCGCGACGCGCAGTTCCATGCGTGCCAGGTTCGAGCCGGCGCAGCGGTGAATGCCTGCACCGAACGCGACGTGGCGGTTGTTCTCGCGATCGAGAACGACCTTGTCGGGATCGGGGAACTGTTCCGGATCGCGATTGGCGGCCGGGAAGTTCATCAGGATGCGGTCGCCGGCCTTCATGGGGCAGCCGTTGAATTCGACGTCGTGCGACAGGCGACGGGCCATCGTGACCGGCGCGTAGGCACGCAGCAGTTCCTCGATGGCCGTCGACCACAGGTCCTTGTCGGCGGCGATCAGGCGGCGACGGTCGTCGGGGTGCGTGGCCAGGTGCCACATCGACGAACCGATCGACGACCACGTGGTGTCGATGCCGGCGATGAGCAGCAGCGCGCACATGCCCATCACGACCGACCGCTCGATGGGCTTGCCGTCGTGCTCGGACTGCAACAGTTCACTGATGAAGTCGTCGGTGGGGTTGGCGGTGCGCTCGTCGAGCGCACCGGTGAGGTACTCGAGGATGCCGGTGATGCCGCGCAGGCGGCGCTCGGGGTCGTGGGCGAACTCGAGGACCTCGCGCACCCAATCGGTGAACGCCGAGTACGAGATCTTCACTCGCGACCTGTGCCGCACACTCGTCGACGGCTTCCTGG
>JANMFL010000471.1:0-10606 GCA_031377945.1 Acidimicrobiaceae bacterium
TCGAGCACCTTGCGCGGCACCTTGCCGGCGCGGAAGCCCGGCAAGCGGACCTCCTTGGCGATCTTTCGGAACGCCTGGTCGATGTCTCGATCGAACTCGTCCTCGGCGATGGTGACGGACAGCTTCACGAGCTGTCGCGGCGCACGCGGCGAGGTGTCCGCGGTGGCTTCGGCGGCTTCGGCGGCGGTGTCGTCACCCTCGTGAGGATTGGCATCCAGAGGGGCGTTGGGGATGATGTCGTCGACAGGTGAGATCGTGCTGTTCACAGATCGACGACTCTACCGGGCACCCGCACGATCGGGCCGAATGCGGATCTGCGCCCGTGGATCGGGCAGAATGGGTCGTATGACGTTCTGGAAGCCGCACGCTCTGGCCAAGCCGCACGCCAACCAACTCGACCTCCGCATGGGCGACAAGGTGCGCAGCACCGTCGACCTGCAGGGCGTCCCGGCGGGTGCGGAGGGCAAGGTCATTCTGGCCAACGGCTTCAACTGGCAGCGTTACCGCGTGCTCTTCCGCAACGGTGTCGAGATGGGTGATCTGGACCATCGCAACCTCGAGCCCATCGGCCGAGCCGCCAAGCGCCTCGCCAAAGCCGCCGCCAAGCCCTGACGGCTACCTGATCCGCGCGCACTGATCCGCGCGAACTCAAGTTCCTGGTGAACGCGCCGTTCCGGCCGATCGCGCACGCCGACTAGGTTGCGGAGATGGCGCGCGACTGGGTCGAGTGGCACAGGTCGTACGCCGACCCGGACAGCGAACTGTCGCAACGGCTCGCCATCGTCACCGCGGCCATCGAGGACGCCCTGTCGGCGGCCCCGCCCGGCCCAATTTCCGTCCTTTCTCTCTGCGCGGGCGAGGCCCGCGACCTCTGTGGAGCGGCATCGGGGCATCCCCGTGCGGCTGACATGCGCGGTTGCGCGGTCGAGTTGAACGCCGGGCTGGCGTCGATCGCGGCCCAACAACTGCGTGCGGCGGGAACCTCCGTCGAGGTCCGCTGCGCCGATGCCGGCAGGTCCATCCACTGGGACGACGTCGTCCCGGTCGACCTGCTGCTGCTCGCCGGCATCTTCGGCAACCTCACCGACACCGACGTCGCCCGCACCGTCGCCGCCACCGCCTCGATGGTCCGGCCCGGCGGCGTCGTGGTGTGGACCCGGCACCGCCGCCACCCCGACCTCACACCCAACGTCCGCGACTGGTTCGACGACGCGGGCCTCTCGCCGATCGGTTTCACCTCGGCCGGACCGAACTCGTACGCCGTCGGGGTCGAGCGCATGGGTCCGAACCCCGCCCTCGCACCCCTCCCCGAGCAGCTTTTCCGCTTCGTGGAGCCCTGACCCGACCCGGTCACCAGGAACGTACGTTCGCGCCGTTCACCAGGAACTTACGTTCGCGCCGTTCACCAGGAACTTACGTTCGCGCGAGGGGTGTGTGGCAGGCTCTGTCCTCATGTCCTTCACCTCGCTGCGTCATCGTTTCCCCGGCTGCTCCGACGGTTGGGCCCGCTTCGACGGCCCCGCCGGCACCCAGGTGGTGGACTCGGCGATCACAGCGATGACCACGTGGTTGTCCGACGGGTCGAACGGGTGCGGGGGCGGATACTTCGCCGCTGCACACAAGGCCGACGAGTTGGTCGAGCGCACCCGCGCCACCGTGGGCCGCTTGTTCAACGCCGACCCGCAGGGCGTCACGTTCGGTCCGAACATGACGACGTTGACCTTCGCGTTCTCGCGGGCGGTCGGCTCGACACTGCAGCCCGGCGACCGAATCGTCGGCACGCGCATGGACCACGACGCCAATGTGTCCACATGGATGCGGGCGGCCCAGACCGCGGGGGCCGAGCACGTGCTGGCCCCCTTCGATCCGGTCAGCGGCACGCTGCCGCCCCAGAACGTCATCGAGCTCATCGACGAGCGCACCAAGTGGGTGACGCTGCCCGGTGCGAGCAACCTGCTCGGCACGGCGCCCGACCTTCGCCCGATCATCGACGCCGCCCATGCCGCGGGCGCCAAGGTGTTCATCGACGCCGTCGCGCTCGCGCCGCACCAGCGCATCGACATCGCTGCGCTCGGCTGCGATGTGCTCGTGAACTCGCCCTACAAGTGGTATGCCCCGCACTCGGGCATGCTCTGGTGCCGGCCCGACCTGTTGCAGACGTTGCCCGTGTTCAAGGTCCGGCCGTCACACGACGAGGGACCGTCGCGCTTCGAGACCGGTATGCCCAACTTCGAGGCGATCGCAGGGGTCGAGGCGACGGCGCGCTTTCTGCTGGAAGAGGGCATGGACCAGCTGCAGGCGGCCGAGAACGCCCTGTTCGAGCCGTTGCTCCGCGGGCTGCAGTCCATCTCCGGCGTCACCGTCTACGGGGTCGACGGGCTGGAAGGCCGCACACCCACGGCAGCGTTCACGGTGGCCGGCCACACGCCCGCCGAGGTGTCGCAGGCGCTGGCCGAGGAGAAGATCGCCGTGTGGGACGGCCACAACTACGCGATCGAGGTCGTCGGCCAGTTGGGCCTGTCCGAGTCGGGCGGCGTGGTGCGCGCCGGCATCTCTCGTTATCTCGAGCCCGACGACGTGAATCGCCTGCTCGCGGTGGTCGAGCGCCTCGCCGCCGGCTGAAACGACACCCGTGGGACTTTGGTCCCGACCCCGGTGACGAACTGCCCTACTGACCGACCTGCCCAGACGACAGGCTGGCGACCATGAGCAAGGATGATCGGTCAGTACTCAGTTGGCTCGCGTTCGTGGCAGCACTCGCCGCGCTCGCCGTGGCGATTTTCGGCCTCTCGGACAATGGTGGTTCCGAGAGCGCGTCGGGCGGTGGTGGAGGTGGCAGCAAGCCGACCATCAACGTCACCATGAAGGACTTCGGCTTCGAGCCGGCCTCGATCACCATCCCCACGGATGGCGCGATCCTGCACCTGATGAACGGTGGTGCCGTGGTCCACAACTTCGAGGTGGCCGACCTCACCATCAAGAGCATCGACATCCAGGCCGGCCAGTCGTACGACCTCACCATCGCAGCCACGTCGGCAGGCACCTACAAGGTCATCTGCCCGCAGCCCGGACACGAGGGGGCCGGCATGGTCGGCTCACTCGTCGTCAGCGACAGCAGCGGCGGGTCGGGCGAGAGCACCGGCGGCACCACGCCCGGGACCGAGGCGCCGCACGACGCCGGCTCGAACGCGGACATGGATGCCCGCATGCTCGCCGCAGCACAGCTGTTCCCCGCCAAGACCGCCGGACACGGTGGCGAAATGGCCGAGTACACCGTCGCCGCCGACGGGTACAAGGAGTTCGTGGTCGACGTCGAGGTGGTCGACTGGGAAGTCGAGCCGGGCAAGATCGTCAAGGCATGGACGTACAACGGCGTCGTCCCCGCTCCCGAGATCCATGTCACCAGCGGTGACAAGGTTCGCATCATCTTCACCAACAACACCACGCAGTCCACTTCGCTCCACTTCCACGGCATCCGCGTCCCGAACGTCATGGACGGCGTCGACCCGTACACCGAGGCGCCCACGGTGCCGGGTGCCCAGCACATCTATGAGTTCACCGCCAAGGGCCCGGCGGTCGGCATCTACCACTCGCACCACAATGCGCAGGAGCAGATTCCGAACGGCATGTTCGGTGCGTTCACGATCGACGAGATGCCGACCCCGAAGGTGCTCATCGATGACTACGGCTACCCCGCCAAGCCGACGAAGACCATCAACATGGTGCTCAACGATGCCGGCACCATCGGCCTCAGCCTGAACGGCAAGAGCTTCCCCGCCACCGAGCCGTACACCCTGCGGATCGGCCAGACGATGCTCGTCAACTACATGAACGAAGGCCTGCTCGTGCACCCGATGCACCTGCACCAGCCCATGGGCTGGGTCATCGCCAAGGATGGCGTGCCGCTCATCACGCCGATGCCCACCGACACCATCCTGGTCGCCCCCGGTGAGCGTTACACCGTGCTCTACAAGGGCACCGATCCCGGTGTGTGGGCGTGGCACTGCCACATCCTCACCCACGCCGAGACTTCCGACGGCATGCGGTACATGGTGACCGCGCTGATCGTGGAGCGCTGACGACATGACCGTCCGTTCCCCCCGACTGCTGGTGGGTGTGGACGGCACCGAAGGCTCAGTGGAAGCACTGCGGTGGGCTGCTCACGAGGCAGCCCGCCGCAGTTGCCCACTTCACGTCATGACCTGCGCGGAACTGCCGGTGGCGGTGGAGGCGGGTCTCATCGGGTCCGGTTCCGCCACCGGATCGGCGATGGATTCGATCGTGAGCGAATACGAGGGGGTGAACCAGCGTGGAGTGAACCTGGCCCGCTCGTTCGGCCTCGACATCGAGGTCACCGGCGAGACGGTGCTCGGTGCGGCGGCCTACGCGGTGGTGGGCGCCTCGCACCCCGACGACGTCATCGTCGTCGGCGCCACCTCGCACCCCGGCCGCATCACCGAGGTGCTCGGCTCGGTGGCCACGGTGGTGTCGCACCGCGCGCACTGTCCGGTGGTCGTCGTGCACGGGACCGATCGGAAGGACGCCAACCTGGGTCAGATCGCCGTCGGCATCGATGGATCCACGTGCGGCGAGCACGCCCTCGAGTGGGCCGTCGAGGAGGCACTGCGCTGCGGTGCCGAGTTGATCCTGGTGCACGGGTGGAGCTACCCGTATCGCACCCCGCGAAGCCACAACGCCGCCGCCCGCGACGACATGAAGCTCGACGCGATGCGCACACTCGAGGCCTCGGCCCAGATCGTCAAGGAGCGCTCGCCCTCGCTGCGATGCCACTCGATCATCAGCGAAGAGAGCCCGGCCAAGGCGATCATCGACGCGGCCAAGGAGGCCGACCTGCTCGTCGTCGGCTCTCGCGGGCACGGTGGCTTCGCCGCGCTGCTCCTGGGTTCGGTGAGCCGCACCGTGCTGCAGCACTCCCCGATTCCCGTGGCGGTCATCCGCGAACAGACCTGAGCGGCGAACGACGGCATCGGAACCGGCGTTCGCACACGAGGTCTCGCCCGGCGCGCGACCGGGTAACAACGCATGTGCGCCCCGACCTCGACACGGCCCAGCCAGTCGCCTCTCGCCTCTCGGTAGGCGTGATGTTGGGCGGCCGCTACCGCCTCGTGCGACTCGTCGCGACAGGTGGCATGGGCCAGGTCTGGGCCGCAGACGACACGGTGCTGCACCGACGCATCGCCGTGAAGGTGCTGCGCGACGATCTGGCCGGACAGCCCGCGTTCCTCGATCGGTTCGAGCACGAAGCACGACACGCGGCCAGTGTCACCCACCCGAACATCGCCACGTTGCACGACTACGTGCGCGACGACACCCGGCAGCCGCATGCGTTCCTGGTGATGGAACTGGTGAACGGCGAGCCGTTGTCGGCGATGCTGCGACGTACTCCCGTCCCGCCGCTGTCGACGACCGTCCGCATCCTCGCTCAGAGTGCCGACGCGTTGGCTGCCGCGCATCGCAGCGGCGTCGTGCACCGGGACGTCAAGCCGGCCAACATCCTGCTCGACGAGGACCGTCAGGTGAAGCTCACCGACTTCGGCATTGCCGGGCCGGTGGACGACGCATCATCGGCAACTCGCGCCGAAGTGCTCGGCACCCCGCACTACATGTCACCCGAGCAGGCACGCGGCGAACCCCTCACACCGGCCAGCGACCTGTACTCGCTCGGCGTCGTCGCCTACGAGATGCTGAGCGGCCGCCGCCCATTCGAGGGAGATGGTCCCGCAGCGGTGATCGATGAGCACCTCAGTTCCCTACCGCCGCCATTGCCGGAGCGAGTTCCCGCCCACCTCCGCAGCCTCGTCCTCTCGGCACTCGCCAAACATGCCGTCGATCGGCCACCCGACGCAGCCACCTTCGCCCGTGTGCTGCGGTCGACGACCGCTCCGACCACCGACCAGGCCGAGCGGACTGCGATCATGCCGGTCGCACCACCGTCCGCGCCGCACCAGGAGCAGCCACGGCGCCGACGAATCCACGGCGCCGTGTTCTGGGCCATCGCGGCGACAGTGGCCATCGCCGCCGTGGTGTTGTCCCTCGGCGTTGCCGGTGGGGGGATCGAACCCCAGGTGCCGGTCGCGACCACCGCTCCAGCGGCCCCGGCTCCCGCGTCCACCGCCGTCGTGGCATCGACGTCGCCACCATCGACGCCCGGCGGCAACGACAAGAACAGGCCCGACAAGGGCAACGGCAAGCCAAAGGCGAAGGGCGGCTGATCGACTGCGACCCGCGCCGCCGATAGGCTCCCTCCGACCGGGGAGTGGCGCAGCGGTAGCGTTCCTGCTTTGGGTGCAGGAGGTCGGGAGTTCGAATCTCCTCTCCCCGACTGGTCTGACCAGGTCTGATAGAGTGACCATCACTCGCCGACCGGCTCATGTATCAGCGATGTATCAAACTCCGGTCGCAGGAATGCACGGAGGTGACGCATGTCGTGGAAGGCAACCGGCCAGCCGACAGTGCGCAAACAGCGCGACAAGTGGGTCGTGGCGTCGACGGCATCGACACCACCACTGGCAAGCCCCGTCCGCGCCAGCTCGGCACGTTCGCGTCACAGCGCTCCGCGTTGGCCGCCGCTCGCGGGGTCCGAGCCAACGACGCGACGACCGAGCGCGGCACCGTGGGGTGGTTGGTGCGCCGATACGTCGCCGGTCGCACCGACATCACCGAGAAGGCCCGCGAGCAGTACGCCTGGGCCATCCCCCACATCGAGGCCGGCCTCGGCGCCATCCCGCTCTCGCGCCTGGATCGCGACGATGTTGCAGAGTGGGTCGACAAGCTCGCCGCCGGCGGCAGGCTGTCGCGGCGGAGCGTGCAGATCTGTCGCAACGTGTTGCGCGCAGCGTTGTCCGAGGCGGTCGACGAGGGGCTCATCGCACGCAGCCCCGCGGCTCGTGTGGGGCTCCCTCGAACAGTTGCCAAGCCGGTGAACGTCAAGGGCACCGTCGCCTGGTCCGAGGACGAGGTCGACCGATTCCTCGAGGCCACCGCCACGCATCGGTGGGCCATCGCCTTCCGGCTCGGCGTGCTCTACGGTCTGCGCCGTAGCGAGGTGCTCGCCCTTCGATGGGACGACGTCGACCTCGACAAGCAAACACTGCGCATCGATGAGAGCCTCGTCGCCGTCAGCGGCGGCGCCGCATGGGGCGACGCCAAGAACGAACGCTCGCGACGGATCATCCCCCTCGATGACGCCACCCTCCGGTGTCTTGCCCGCCGCCGCGCCGACCAGGCCGCGGAACGACTCGCTGCTGGTCCGGAGTGGGAGGGCGGCAACCTGATCGTGACGACGCGCCAAGGCGGCATCGTGCTCCCCCGCTCCTACGACCGGGCGTTGGAACGCATCGTCAAGAACACCGGACTCCCCCGGCTCACCTCCCACGGCCTCCGCCACACTGCGGCCACCCACATGGTGAGCAACGCTGGCGACGTCGGCGAACTCCGAGCGATCGCCGACATCCTCGGCCACAGCCCGGAGATGCTCCTGAACACGTACTCGCACGCGCTGCCGCGGAGCCAGAACGCCGTCGTCGCCCGCCTCGGCCAGCGGTCCAATCGAAGCACCGTGACGACCGAGACATAGCCGAGCGCAATGGTCAGTCGACATCCGGGTAGCTCCGGTTCATGTGGGTCTCGAACGTTCGAGCAGCGGATCACATCTTCGACGGTGAACGCATCTTCGACCAGCCGGCGGGTGGCCCCGCTGTCCGGCCAGTCGTCAGCGGCACGCGGAGGCATGAACGGCTGAGAATTGGTACTCGGGCCTGGTGGGGCCGACCTCGCCCAACCGTTGGTCACTGGCATGTTGCGGCCTTGCCGAGCTCAGCTCCCTATCGCAGCCACGGTCGTAACAAATGACGCGACGAAGAGCAGGACCGCCGCCAGTCGATATGCCGTGACGCCCTGTCCCGAAATTGGCCTATTTGGATCTCGAGCTACCAAGGACGCCCACAGCTTCAGATTCAGTGAAGCAAACCACGGAGCCAAGCTCCAGGTTGCAATTCCGAGCCCAAGGAATAGAATTGCGACTATCCACAACATTTGGCCTGTGTCCTTTAACCGCACATCACGAGGTAGCATCTAAGGGCGAGCTACCATAGCTGAAAGTTCGCCATTGCACCGCAACCCATTCCGAGAGATGGGCCAGCCTGAACTGACCCGGATCGACCTCTGCCACCGGTGATGCTAGCGGATGCAAAGAGATAGCTACAGACCAACGTTCCGGTCCGCCTCGAACTAGACGATCCAATCGATGGACCGCCACTAAGGCCCACCGCGATGATAGGTCCGGCTCCTACGCTGACCCCTCCGTGGAACCCCCGCCGACCTAGCGTAATGCTTCCGCCGATACACAGGATAGCGCAGGCAGTAAGCGAGAAACCAAACTCGCCAATGTTCCAGGACTTGTGCCGCAACCGATACGTCGTCTTTCGAGTGTTGCATACTTGGTGGCTAGCGCCTCGAGACGTATAGCAGTGTTTCGATACCAGGACCTGGCCGTCACGACATGACCGACCGTTGTACTGACAGCCCTTGTTTGTCGCCGTCCCGCTGAGGTCCAGATCGTTCACAGGGTCGGCCGCGTAGACATAGCTATTCAGGGTTCCGCCCTGGACTGGATCGACCGCTTGGAAGCGTCCGAGGGTGGGGTTGTAGATGCGGGCGCCCATTTCTATGACAGGCATGATGGCAGGGGCGTGTTCGGTGCCTTTGGTGTGTTGGCCGACCCAGCCGTAGTCCCAGTTGCCGGTGGAGTTGTCGACGGTGGTGTTGAGGGGGTTGCCCCAGGGGTCGTACAGATGCGTGACGCCTTGTTTGGTGCCGGTGGTGTCGCAGGTGGCGGTGATGTCGCCGTGGATGTTCGGGTAGGACCAGACGTCTCCTGTCGGTCGTTGGGTGAGGAGTGCGCCGCCGGGCAGGGTGAGGGTGCGTTCGGTGACGGCGTTGGCGGTGGTGAGCACAAGCCCGTTGTCGGCGTATCGGACGGTGGTGCCGGTGCTGGTGTCGTTGCGGGCGACGATGTCGTCGGTGGCGTCGCGGGTGTAGGTGACGGTGGTGGCCGCGTGGTTGGTGGCTTGGTGGCGGTTGGCGTAGTCGTAGGTGTAGGTGTCGCCGGCGATGGTGGTGATGTTGCCACGGTTGTCGTAGGTGATGGGGCTGGTGTAGCCGGGTTGGGTGGTGGAGGTGAGGCGGTCGGCGTTGTCGTAGCAGTAGCCGGCGATCGTGAGCCCGAGGTCGGTGAGGGTGGTGCGGTTCGAGTTCGCACCGGCGGCGGGGTTGGCGCCGCATCCGCCGCTGGGGGTGTAGGCGTATTGGTAGTCGTGTCCGGATCCGATGGCGCGGGTGAGCCGGTCGGCGGCGTCGTAGGTGTAGGTCCAGGCGAGGGTGCCGTCGATGGTGTTGGTGAGGATGGTGCCGGACAGGGAGCGGGTGACGGCGTCAGTGGTGATCGTGCCGGATGGTCCGGTCCAGGTGAGGTTGGTGACCCGGCCGAGGGTGTCGTAGGTCCAGGTGCCGCTGGTGCCGTTCCCGGCGGTGCTCACTCCGGCTGCAGGGTGGGTGACAGTCTCGAGCACGCCGGGGTCGAGGGTTGCGTTGTCGGCCCGGTAGGTGAGTTCGGCAACGGTCTTGCCATCGAGGGTTTGGGTGACGAGCCGGCCGACGGTGTCCCAGGTGTAGCCCGTGGTGGTCGTGTATGCGGGGCTGGCGATCGAGGTGGTGGTGGCCATGGTTCGACCGGGTTGGTCGTAGCTGGTGGTGGTGGCGACGCCCCATACGTCGGTGGTGTGCACGGTGCGCCCGAGGGCGTCGACGGTGGTGGTGATGGTGCCTGCGGGGTCGGTGACGGCGGTGGTGTAGGGGTCGCCGGCGACGCTGTAGGTGGTGGTGATGGTGCGCCCGTTGGGGTCGCTGTCTGAGTCTGGGACGGTGACGGTGGTGACTCTGCCGCGTGTGTCGTAGGTGGTGCAGGTCCACGTGCTGGCGGTGGTGTAGCGCTGGGCGATGGGGCGGCCGAGGATGTCGTAGACGGTTTCGGTGGCGACCGCGGTCGTGTCGGCGGCGGTCGGGTTCGTCACGGTTCGCTGCAGGCCGCCTTGATCGACGGCTGGCGACCCGGCGATGCACGGGTTGGCGGCGGTGGCGGTGGTCGAGTAGTAGCTGTAGGTGGTCGAGTTTGCGCTAGTGGGGCTGGCAGCGAACGCGGGGAGGGTGCGGCTGGTGCGGCGCAGTAGTGACCCGGCGCTGGCCGGTTCGAAGCCTTCGACGGTGCTCAATGCGAGTCCGGCGGGGTCGATCGTGGTCGAGGTGGCGATCCCGTAGACCGGGTCGATGCCTTCGTCGAAGCGGGTGTCGGTCACGGTCTGGGCGGCGACTTGGCCGGTGCCTGGCGTGTCGTCGACGGTGGTTCTCGTTGGGTACCAGAATCCGGGCTTGAGGACGGGGCCGAGCGCGTAGGTGAGTGCCCCGCCCGAGGGGGTCCAGCCGACGCGCAGGGTGGAGGTGCCGGTGCCGGCGGTGTAGTCGACGCGCAGCCGGTGTACGTCTCCTGCGGTGAGCGACAGCGTGCCGGTCGGCAGGCTGGTGGAGCCGG
>JANMFL010000504.1:0-9358 GCA_031377945.1 Acidimicrobiaceae bacterium
ATCGGCACCGTGTTCGTCCACACCGACAAGCGCAAGCTCATCCGCATCGGCTTCCTCGCGTTCGCGGTGTTCATGGCCGGGTTCGCCGCTGCCCGCGAGCCCATCGGGGCGTTCATCTTCGGCGCCCTGCTCGGCTTCGCCTACTTCGGCACCACCACCTCCATGAACACCATCTTCCAGAGTCGCGTCGCCGACCACGAGCGTGGCCGCGTGATGAGCCTGTGGTTCATGGCGTTCGGGGGCACCGTGCCACTCGGCAACCTGGTGTTCGCCCCGCTGATGGATGCCATCGGCGCTCGCTGGGTGCTGGCGGGTGGCGCAGCGTGGGCGCTCGCGCTGGCCTGGTACTGCGACCTCGTGAAGGTCGACCGCCTAGCCGAGCAGGGCGGCGGCCACCATCTCGAGCCCGACCACACGGCTACCTTTGACGAGCACGGCGTCTCCGCCGGCGACTGAGCCCAACCGTTCTTTCGCATCGGCGACCGTGGTGACGGGCGGCAATCCGTACAGGTCGGTGCCGTACGCCACGACCTCGATACCGCGAGCGGCCGCGTACTCGGTGATCGCCAGATGCTCGGCCTCGGTGTCGCTGATCTCGGCCATCAGGCCCAGCACTGCCACGCGACGTCGGGCCGGCATCGCCACCAACGCGTCGAGTGCCGCACGCATGGACGTGGGGTTCGCGTTGTAACTGTCGTTCAGGACGATGCCGCCGCTCGAGGTGCGCAGCACTTCCATCCGCATCGAGGTGAGGCCGACGTCGGCCAGCGCCGCGGCGCCCGCTTCCAGATCCGCTACCACCGCGCCGCAGCACGCCAGCGCTGCCGCGGCGTTCGACACCATGTGACGACCACTGACGCCGAGCCGTACCGCGACGGTTCCCCACGGCGTGCGCGCCGTGAACGACGCCCGGGCGAGATCGTCGAGCACCACGTCGGTCACCCGAACGTCGGCGTCCTCCGCTTCGCCGTACAGCAGGCACGACGCCGTCGTGGCGGACGTCATCGCCCGAACTCGGGGGTCGTCGGCATTGAGGATGGCCAGGCCGCTCGTCGGCAATGCCTGCACCAGTTCGGCCTTGGCGCGGGCCACACCATCGAGACCGCCGACGCGGTCGCTGTGTGCCTCGGCCACACGGGTGACGATCCCGATCGTCGGTGCGGCGATGTCGCACAACCGCGTGATCTCGCCGAACCCGCGCATGCCCATCTCGAGGATCATCACCTCGGTGTCGTCGGGCGCGTTGAGGATGGTCGTCGGCAGACCCTGGTCGTTGTTGAAGCTGCGCTCGTTGGCCCACGTCCGACGGCTCGCTCCGACGGCCGCCCACGCGAGGTCCTTGGTCGAGGTCTTGCCCACCGAGCCGGTGATGCCGATCAGTGGCCCGTCGAATCGGCGGCGCTGCGCCGTCGCCACGCGCATCAGCGCGACCAGCGTGTCGTCGACCTCGATCGCCGTGCCGCCCTGGGCAGGACGCGACGTGAGGTACGCGACGGCGCCGCGCTGCTGCGCGGTCGGGATGAACTCGTGGCCGTCACGATCGGCGACGATCGGCACGAAGAGTTGTCCGGGCCGAATGGAACGCGAGTCGAACGACACCCCGTCGATGACCACGTTCGGCCCCTCGAGGCGACCCCCGGTCGCTGCGGCCACGTCAATCGCTTCGAATCGCATCGGCCGACACGGTACCGTCGCGGCCACATGTCGCCCCACGACCCTCGCAACGACACTCGCAACGCCACGCACAACGACACTCGCATCCGGCTCATCGTCCTCTTCGGCGGCCAGTCGGCCGAGCACGACGTGAGTTGCACGACGGCCTCGCACGTGCTGCGGGCGGCCGACCCCGCCAAGTACCGCATCACGCCCATCGGCATCGCCCGCGACGGACGCTGGTCGCTGGCCGCGGCGGCGCAGCACGCGCTCGCACAGGGCCCCGAGGCGCTGCCACCTCAGTTGGACGCGAGCGGCGACACGATCGAGCCCACGGCGGCCATCACCCCCTCCGACCGCGAGGTCACGGTCGTCGTGCCACTGCTGCACGGCCCACTCGGCGAGGACGGCACGGTGCAGGGCATGCTCGAACTGGCCGACCTGCCCTACGTCGGCACCGGCGTTCTCGGCTCAGCGGTCGCCATGGACAAGGCGATGGCCAAGGTCGTCACGGCGCAGCACGGCATCCCCCAGGCCAGGCACCTGGCGTTCCGAGCCGACGAGGTCGGCCCGGGAACACCACAGTTCATCGCCGACGCGCTGGGCCTGCCGGTGTTCGTGAAGCCGGCGAACATGGGCTCGTCGGTGGGCGTCAGCAAGGCCAAGACCGTCGAAGCCGTGCGCGACGCCATCGAGGTCGCACTGTCGTACGACGAGTGGATCGTGGTCGAGGAGGCGGTGAACGGCCGGGAGATCGAAGTGGCCGTGCTCGGCAACCTGCACCCGAAGGCCAGTGTTCCCGGCGAGATCGTTCCGGGCGCAGAGTTCTACGACTACGCCGACAAGTACGTCGACGACGGCTCGCAGTCGCTCATTCCGGCGGCGTTGACCGCCGAGCAGACACTCGAGGTGCAGGACCTGGCCGTGCGTGCGTTCAACGCGATGCGGTGCGAAGGCCTGTCGCGAGTCGACTTCTTCTTCGAGGAGGACGGACGCGGCTTCCTGCTCAACGAGGTGAACACCATGCCCGGCTTCACTCCGATCAGCATGTACCCCAAGCTCTGGATTGCGAGCGGCATGACGTACTCGGGCCTCATCGACGAACTGGTGCGCCTGGCCCTCGAGCGCCACACCCGCCGCCGCCGCAACACCGCGCGAACTTAAGTTCCTGGTGAACACCCGAGTAGACCTGGCGCATGGAATCCGACGTGGCCTGCCCGATCTGCACGATGACCGACGTGCTCACCACCTCGTCGGGCGACCACGAGTGCGCCACGTGCGGGCACGAGTGGGAGGCCGACGCGGGCGATCCGAACGACCTCGGTGAGATCCGCGATGCACACGGCACGCTGTTGCAGAACGGCGACTCGGTGGTCCTCACCAAGGGCCTGCCGCTGAAGGGCCAGCCCGATCTGAAGATCGGCACTCGCGTCAACAACATCCGTCTCATCGCGGGCGACCACGAGATCGACTGCAGGATCGACGGTCGGGGCATCCTGCTGAAGGCCAAGTTCGTCAAGAAGGCCTAGGCGGCCCAGGTGTACCCGGGCGGCCGAGGCGGCCTACGGCCTGAGCGCGGCGCGCAGGAAGGCGAGCAGTTCGGTACGCAGTCGGCGCAGGTCGGTGGTGGTGGGTTGCCAACCCACCGAGCGCAGCGCCTCGGGCTCGGTGGCGATGCCCGTGACCGTGGCGTAGACCAGCGCGGCGACGAGCCGCGGGTCGGCCGGGCGCAGGTGACCGGCGTCCATCTCGCGACGCAGGTAGCCGATGGCCCGCGCCACCAACGGCTCGAACGCCTCGTGCAGACGGTCGCCCGTGGCAGGCGGGAGGCGCGAGATCTCGCGCACCAGACCGAGCAGCGACGGCCGGCGAACGGCCTGGCGGAACACGGCCTTCACCACGGCGTCGATGCGATCGAGTGGATCGTCGCTGGTGGCGCGGATGGCAGCCTCCACCCCCACCGAGAGCTCCACGACCGCCGATTCGAGCACGGCCTGCACGAGATCGTCCTTGCTGGGAAACCAGTACAGCAGCGTCTGCTTGGCAACCCCCACCTCGCCGGCGATGACGTCGAGCGACACCGCTTCCACCCCGCGCAGGCCGAACAGGTCGGTCGCCGCATCGAGGATGCGCAGGCGGGTCGAAGATCGCGACGTCATTCGGATGACTCTCTACCACATGGTAGAGAACTGTGCTAGAACAGGTCCCGCATGATCGCCGAACAGCTCGCAGGCAAACGGATCGCCATCACCGGCAGTACCGGTTTCGTCGGCACCGCACTCGTCGAACGCCTGCTGCGTGCGGCGCCCGGGTGCAAGCTCGTCCTGCTCATCCGCCCCAGCAAGCGGCACGACGCCACCGAGCGCGCCCGCCGCGAGATCTTCAAGAACAACGCGTTCGATCGGCTCAAGCAGGAACTCGTCGACGCGGGTGGCGAGACGTTCGACGAGATGATCGCCCGCCGGGTGCTCGCCGTCGGCGGCGACGTCAGCACCGACGGCCTCGGCCTGAGCGACGCCGACAAGGCGGTCTTCGCGGCGTGCGACACCATCATCCACTCGGCGGCCGCGGTCAGCTTCGACAGCCCCCTCGATCTCGCCGTCGAGATCAACCTGCTCGGCCCGACGCGCATCGCCGACACGCTGAACGCAATGAACGTGACCCCGCACCTCGTCGCGGTGAGCACCTGCTACGTCGCCGGCAACCGCCGCGGCAACGCCCCGGAGATGCTCGTCAGCCAGGGCCCGTGGGACATCGGCCTCGACTGGCGCAAGGAGGTCGCAGCCACGCGACGCCTGCGCGGCGACACCGAGGCCGCGAGCCGCCACCCCGACCAGCTGGCCAAGTTCCGGGCCGAAGCTCGTCAGGAACTCGGGGCCGCCGGCGCACCCGCGCTCGCTTCGAAGACCGAACATCTGCGCATCAACTGGGTGAAGGCGCAGTTGGTCGAAGCCGGTCGCTCCCGTGCCGCCAGCGTCGGCTGGCCCGACGCCTACGCGTTCACCAAGGCACTCGGCGAACAGGCCGTCACCGAGGTCAAGGGCAAGGTGCCGGTCAGCATCGTGCGCCCCAGCATCATCGAATCCGCCCTCGCCGAGCCCTTCCCCGGCTGGATCCGCGGCTTCCGCATGGCCGAACCGGTCATCCTCAGCTACGCCCGCGGGCTGTTGAAGGAGTTCCCCGGCGTCCCCGAGGGCACGGTCGACGTCATCCCGGTCGACATCGTCGTGTCGTCGATCATCGCGGTCGCAGCACTCGGCCCGGAGCGAGCTGCGCCCATCACCCAGGTGGCAAGCGGTGGCATCAACCCGCTGAAGTACAAGGTGCTCGTCGACAACGTGCGCGCATGGTTCACCGAGCACCCGTTGTACGACGACGAGGGCCAGCCCATCGTCGTGCCCGAGTGGCAGTTCCCGGCACGTGGTCGCGTGAAGCAGCAACTCGAGCGAGCCAAGAGCATCGCCGACCGCACCGAGAAGGTGCTGCAGGCACTCCCCCTCCGCGGCAAGCAGGCCGCCTGGGCCGCGTCGCTGGAGGAGAAGAAGATCGAGATCGAGCGCGCGTACGAGTACGTGCTGCTCTACGGCCTGTACACCGAGTGCGAGGCCATCTACCAGGTCGACAACCTGATGACCATGTGGGCGTCGTTGTCACCCGAGGACCAGGCCGCGTTCAACTTCGACGCCACCTCGGTCGACTGGCCGACGTACATCAGCACCATCCACCTCCCCTCGATCGTGCATCACTCGCGAGCGAAGACGAAGCCGGGCAAGAACAAGGTCGATCGTGAAGCACGTCTGCGCCGCAACGTGCTCTCGCCCGACCGCCACCTCGCTGCGTTCGACCTGGAGAACACGCTCATCTCCAGCAACGTGGTCGAGAGCTACTCGTTCCTCGCGACGCGCCGGCTGAACATGCCCGAGCGAGTGCGCTACGTACTGCGCACGCTGGCCGAGGCACCGACGCTCAGCAGCATCGACCGCAAGGATCGCGCCGACTTCCTGCGCTTCTTCTACCGCCGCTACGAAGATGCTCCGATCGACCAGATCGCCGAGGACTCGAAGGACCTGCTCGCGCAGCTCATCATCGCCAAGAGCTTCCCCGCTGGTTTGCGCCGTGTTCGTGAACACCGCGCCCTGGGTCATCGCACGATGCTCATCACGGGCGCGATGGACTTCGCCGTCGAGGGTCTGCGACCCCTGTTCGACGAGATCGTCGCCGCGAAGATGAGCACCCGTCCCGATGGCACGTACAGCGGCAACCTGTCGGTGGTGCCGCCCACTGGCGAGACCCGCGCCCAGATCCTGGCCGACTACTGCGAGGCCGAAGGCTTGAAGCTCGAAGAGAGCATCGCCTACGCCGACTCGAGCAGCGACCTGCCCATGCTGGAAGCCGTCGGCTTCCCCGTCGCCGTGAACCCCGAGACCCGGCTCGCCGCCATCGCCCGCAAGCGCGGCTGGCTGGTCGAGGACTGGGAGAAGGCGTCGGGCGCGCCCACCAAGTTGCTGCCGCTCGGCACCCTCATGAGCGAACGCGAACGGCGTCGCTCGTTCGTCGGGGAGCGCGCCCGATGAGCCGTCTCGTGTTCTCCCGCAAACCGGCACGGTTCGCCGCGGCCCGCCTCGCAGGCTCGCTCATGCCCGGGCGCGGTGCGTCGGTGGGCCCGCTCTCGCTCGAGCCCGACGAGACCCTGCCCCTGCCGACCCGGGAATGGGTGCGACTGAACCCGCGCCTCGCCGGCATCTGCGGCAGCGATCTGGCCTTGGTCGACGGCAGCGCTGCGGCGTACTTCGACCCGCTCGTCAGCTACCCGTTCACGCCGGGCCACGAGGTCGTCGCCGACGTCGAAGGAACCGATCGGCGAGTCGTCGTCGTTCCGGTGCTCTCGTGCATCACGCGAGGCATCACGCCGGTCTGCCATGCCTGCGAGCACGGCGCGATCCACCTCTGCGAGCGGGTCGCCTTCGGTCACCTCGAACCCGGTCTGCAGACCGGGTTCTGCGCCGACACCGGCGGTGGGTGGAGCCGCGAGATGATCGCTCACCCCAGCCAGCTCGTCGACGTGCCGGATGACATGGATGACGAAGCGGCGGTGCTCATCGAGCCCACCGCCTGTGCGGTGCACGCGGCGCAGCGTTACACCGGCAAGGAGACCGTCATCATCGGCGCCGGCACGCTGGGCCTGCTCACGCTCGCCGCGATCACGGCCACCCGCGACCGCGACCGCACCGGCCCCGTCATCGTCACGGCGCGCTACGCCGAGCAGAAGCGCCTCGCGAAGGAACTCGGTGCCGACATCGTCTGCGCCACCGACGAACTGCCGCGTTGGGTGCGTTCCGCCACGAGTTCACTCGTGTTCGGCGATCAGCTCACCTGCGGCGCACCGCACGTCATCGACTGCGTCGGCAGCAGCGACTCGTTGCAGCAGGCGCTGCAGGTCGTCGCCCCCGGCGGAGAGGTGCAGGTGGTCGGCATGCCCGGCAACGTGTCGCTCGAGCTCACGTCGCTGTGGCACCGCGAGACCGCCATCCGCGGCTGCTACGCCTACACCCGTCCCGACTTCGACACCGCCATCGATCTGGTTCGCCGGTTCGACCTCGGCCGCATGGTGTCGGCCACCTATTCGCTGAAGGACTACACCGACGCGATCGCCCACGCCGCACAGGCCGGGCGGCGCGGTGCCGTCAAGATCGCATTCGACATGCGTGACACGAGGAGCAACTGATGGGCCGTCCCGGATTCGTCCACGAGGTCGACCGTTCCACACCGCCGGTGTTGTTCTGGCGCGGTGAGAACTTCTCGCTCGAGAAGCTGCCCGCCGGGCGCAGCCGCGTCATCTACCCACCCGAGCCGCTGCCGGCGCTGAAGGACATCGACGGAGCGATCCGCCATGCGCTGCTGAACCCGCACGACCGCGACCCGTTGCCGGCACTGTTGTTCCCGGGCATGAAGCTCACCATCGCGTTCGACGACGTCAGCCTGCCGCTGCCGAAGATGCGCCGTCCCGACATTCGCCAGCGCGTCATCGAGGCCGTGCTCGATCTGGCCGCCGCGGCCGGCGTCGACGACGTCCACCTCATCGCCGCGCTCGGCCTGCACCGCCGCATGCACGAGTACGAACTGCGCCATGCCCTCGGCGATCGCATCTACGACGCGTTCCACCCCCGCGGCATGCTCTACCAGCACGACGCGGAAGACCCCGACAACCTGTCGATCATCGGCACCACCGATCACGGGGAGGTGCTCGAGATCAACAAGCGTGCGGCCGACAGCGACCTCGTCGTGTACGTGAACATCAACTCGGTCAGCATGGACGGCGGTTGGAAGAGCATCACCACCGGACTGGCCAGCTACAAGTGCCTCAGCCACCACCACACCGGCGAGACGCTGCAGAACACGAAGAGCCTGATGGGCGATCGCAAACACTCGGCGCTGCACACGAGCATCTGGCGGTTGGGCAAGGTCCTCGAGGACCACGGCCCGAAGCTGTTCCAGATCGAGACGACGCTGAACACCGACATGTTCCCCGACCCGTACGGCTTCATCAACAAGCGCGAGTGGGAGTGGACGGCACGCGATCGGGCGACGTTCCTCGGCGTCAGCAAGGGCCTCGCGCTCATGCCGGTGAAGGCACGTCGCAAGATGTTCTTCAACATCGAGAGCCCGCACCAGATGACCAGCGTGCAGGCAGGCGAGACCGAGGCCGTGCACAAGATCACGCTCGAGCACGTCTACAGGCAGCAGCTCGTGACGGTGGAAGGTCAGACCGACATCCTGACGCTCGGCATCCCGTACGTGTGCCCGTACAACCCCGATGGCGTGATGAACCCCATCCTGGTGATGTGCATGGGCCTCGGCTACCTGTTCAACATGTACCGCAACAAGCCGCTGGTCCGCGAGGGAGGCGTCATCATCATGACCCACCCCACGTACCGCGACTTCAACCCCGTGCACCACCCGAGCTACATCGACTTCTTCGAGCAGGTGCTGCCCGACACCACCGATCCCGTGGTGATGGGTCAGAAGTGGGAGAAGCAGTTCGCCGAGGACGAGTGGTATCGCCACCTGTACCGCACGGGCAACGCGTATCACGGCGTCCACCCGTTCTACGCGTGGTACTGGGGTGCGCATGGTCAGCAGCACGCCGGCAAGGTCATCATCGTCGGCGGCGATCCGGCCACCGTTCGCCGTCTCGGCTTCACGCCCGCCTCGACGATGGACGACGCCTTCGAGATCGCCAGCGACGTCGTCGGGCGAACCCCCACCGTCACGCACCTCCACGTGCCCTCGCTGCTGGTGGCCGACGTCCAGTGAGCGACAAGCGCACGGTCTCGGTCGCGCGGTTGCGCACGGTCGCCAAACTCGGCGACCAGGCCAGCTCAGCCCTTCAGGCTGCGCTGAGGCCGGCGCGCAACCTCGGCTTCCCGTATCGCCGGCCGAGCCGCCCCAAGGGCGTCGTCATGCCGGTCGAGAAGAGCACCCTCGGTGCCGACTTCGACACCGCTTGGGCGCGCAAGGCGCCGGCCAAGGTGGCCCGACGCATGATCGTCGGCGGGCCGATGACCGCGATGGTGAAGGCGCTCGCCAACCCTGAGGTGGAAGGACTCGATCGGCTCACCGACCTGCTCGAGCAGGATCCCCTGCCGGCCGTCATCTTCGCCCCGAACCACCACAGTCACATCGACACCGCGCTGATGGTCACCGC
>JANMFL010000030.1:0-20765 GCA_031377945.1 Acidimicrobiaceae bacterium
CGCCGTCATAGACCGAGGGTGACCCACATTCTTGGGAAGGCTGTGGGAAGACACTAGCCAACCGGGCGCTCACACCGGGCGTGACCTGGTCGAACACCTGTCCTGACCAACGGTTTCCTAAACCGTAGGTCGCATGTTCGAACCATGCCGGGGGCGCTGAAACACCTGGTAGATGGCTATGTTTGCGGTGCGCAACTACCGGCTCCGCACCGAGTTGTCCATCTTTTGGATGGACAAGCGGTGGACAGCGATGCGTTGAGCGCTGACACGGGCCAACTCGGGGATGTTCAGGCAGGCAGAACGTGGCGCAACGACGCTGATTGAGATTGCGACGCACGGTCTTGTCGACCGGCAGTGCTGTGGCTTCGAGCAGGGGTGCACGGCCGGTGGTTCGAACGAGATCGCGGCGGCCTTGCCGAACTGTGTGCAGGGGTGTTCGGCCGGTGCAATACGGGGCTGGTTAAATGGTGGCAGCGTCGAGGTGCGAGGGAGGTGGGCTGTGACGTCGAACGATCCGATCCGTTTCTCGGTGCCGTTGTACACAGTTGCCGACGCTGCTCGCATCGTCGGTGTGCCGTCGTCGACGCTCGCGTCGTGGGCGCAGGGGTACGTGCGCAGGTTCCCGAACCGGCCCGACGTGGTTGGTGGCCCGATCATCACACACTTGCAGTCGGACGGGCTGAGGCAGCCGACGATCCCGTTTGTCGGTCTCGCTGAAGCTCTTGTGTTGGCGGCGGTGCGCAAGAGCGGCGTGCCGATGCAGCGCATTCGTCCGGCATTGCAGCAGTTGCAGACCGACATCGGTCTCGAGCACGCCCTGGCGTCGCGAAAGCTCTTCACAGACGGTGCAGAGTTGCTCTTCGACTATGGGGAGCATCATTCGGGCTCCGAGGGAGCGCAGCTGGTTCGGAGCTTGGTCGTTGTCCGTAACGGGCAGCGGGTGTTCGTCGAGGTGGTCGAGGCGTACCTGAGCCGGATCGAGTACGCCGCGGACGGGTATGCGGCGTTGATCCGGGTTCCCGTGTACGAGCACGCCTGTGTCGTCGCTGATCCGTCGCGGGCGTTCGGCCTTCCGATTTTCGAGCGCGGTGGTGTTCGTGTCGACGACGTCCTCGAGCGGTTCTGGGCGGGTGACCCGCTGGACGAACTCTCGGCGGAGTTCGGTGTACCAGTCGAGGAGCTCGAGGACGTGCTTCGTGTCGCATCCCGACGCGCTGCCTGACCTCTTTCTGGATCGCAGTCTCGGCAGGCTCAAAGTCCCCCGCCTGCTCCGCGACGCAGGCCTACGGTTGGTGACGCTCGCTGGGCACTACGGGCTGCCGGCCGATGAAGGGGTCGCGGACGAGGAATGGCTGGAACTCGCCGGCAAATCGGGTTGGGCGGTGTTCATGAAGGACGCTCGGATTAGGTACAATCCGGCCGAGCGCGCGGCGGTGCTTCGCCATGCGGTGCGCTGCTTCTGCTTGACGAGCCAGTCGCTCTCATCGGACGAAATGGCCCGGCGGTTCCTCGACAGCCTTGAGGCGATTGCACAGGCGTGCGCCGACGACCCTGGGCCGTTCATCTACGCCGTCCACAGAAACCGAATAGAACGCCTTCGGCTGGACGAGCCCTGACGGTTGGCTCGGGCCCCGAGTCCGCTGCAGAGTACGCACGGACGGGTGGATGACGTATCCCTTTAGGGTGGATGTTTGGCCGCCGTCCGTCGCGTGTGATGGTTGCGGGGAGCGAGCCGTCCTGGCGGTGGGGCGACGTGGTGGCGTAACGTCGATTGGGTTGTGTCGGTTGGACGACGTTTCGAGTGTCATCGGGGCGACATTTCCTAACAATAGTCAGATTCTTCCGACAGAGGTGTTCGCGAAAGTAAGAATAGCCATTGACCAGAGGATCGTTGGATCGTATCTTCCGTTTCACCATTGAGCGTCATGGAGAGCATCTCCTGGCCTGATCGGGGGATCAATTCATGCGCAAGCGTCGGGCGTTCCGGGTCGGTGTCGGGTTGCTGTTGGTGATCGGGTTGGTGGAGGTCCCGTCGATGCGGTTGCAGGCGACCGCCTCGATACCAGTTTCTGGGGAACGTCCCGCGATTGCGGGCGGCGTGGCGCAGGCGGTTCCCTCGCTGGATCCAGGGGTGTCGAAGGTGCCGACACCTGGCGCAGTGCCAGTCGCTGAGGTCCCGAAAGGATTCGACCCCGCCCGGTCAACTGAACTGGTTGACCGGCGTGATCAGTTCGACACTGTGTACGAGAACCCTGACGGTTCACAGACCCTGCTGGTGGGCTCGGAGCCTGTGCACTATGTGACGTCGGGAGGTTGGGAGCCGATTGATTCGACTCTTGTCGTGGCCGCTGATGGTTCGGTGACGAACCGTGCGAATGCGTGGACGGTGACCTTCCCTGCGACGCTTGCTGGGTCGATCGACTTCCAGGATCCGCGTGGGCGGTTTGGATGGCGGGCTGTCGATGCCGCGCCGGTGAAAGGGCAGATCGAACCGGACGGAACCTCGGTTCGCTACGCCGATGCGTGGCAAGACGCCGATTTGCTGTACCGCGTTACGCCTTCAGGTATCGAGGAACTCGTTGAGTTGAAGTCGCCGCGAGCGGCGGCGAGTTACCGGTTCGAGGTTTTCGGCGCAGACGTCGTAGCGTCTGTTGACGGCAGCTTTCAGCTGTCGGCTGGAAAGCTGGACGTCGCGATCGGCCGGCCGATGGCATTCGATGCGCTCGATCACAGTGTGGATAGTGTGGCGAAGACGGCGATGGCCCTCGAACGGTCCGCGCCCGCCGAGGTACTGACCGTGTCGATTGATGGCACGTGGTTGGCGGCGCAGGGAACCGACAAGTTCCCGTTGGTGATCGACCCGACGTTCTCGCCGGCGCTGAGTACCTCTACGTCATGGCCGAAGCCGGGCCAGGGCTTCACGTCAGTGAGCGGCCTTGCGACGGGGAACCCGGCTGCCGCCGGAAAGCCGGCGATGATCTGGCGGTCGACCGGGCTGTTCGATTACTGGAGCGGGACCAACAGCATCATCGGCAAGCGAGTGAGTTCGGCCACGCTGACCTTGACAACGACTAATGGGTCGGGGTCGGGTGCACAGGGGCTGAAGGTCTTCTGGGCAGACGTGGTCGGCTACCACGACACGCAGATTCCGCGAACTCTGCCGCCGCCATACCCCAATGGCAACTCGTGGTCGGGCCAGTTCGGCTCAGGCACACTCAACGCCGTCGGCTCGACTGCGACCATGAACCTGACGTCGCTGTACGACTATTGGGCGTCGACCAGCACGCCGTTCGGGACGTTGCTCTTCAAGGGTGACAACGAGCCGACGAATGGCACGTTCACGTTGAAGCAATTCTCGGCGTCATTGTCGATCACCTACAACAACCCACCGACGGCGCCAGCATTGACCGGCGCGGCCAACCCGATCAACGACTCCCAATGGTGGGCCTTGCCGGCGTACCTGCAGATCGTCCCCTCGACCGATCCGGAGAATGCCACGCTGTCGTACCGGGCGGAATTCAGTCGCACCTCGGACTTCAGCGACGGCATCCTCATGTCCTCGAACTGGCAGACCTATAACGCGGCCGCAACTCCTGTAGGGCCCCTCGTACTGACGGGGGCGATCGACCCGTCGATCCTCGACGAAGGCCAAAAGTACTATTGGCGACTCGCGGTCACGGACGGCTGGTTCGTCATCCCATCGACCACCACGCGCGCTTTCACTTGGGACCCGGACCCGGCGCTTGCGCCCACCCACGACGTGGGGCCGTGGTCGATCAACGCCGCCACCGGCACGTACACGACCGCGGTGGCGACCCCGTCGTTCAACACCGTGGGCGGTCCGATCAACGCGACTCTCACCTACACGAACAATCCCGAACCGCTCTACGGGCTGTCGATGACGGTCGTCAAGGACGCGAACGCGAACGGGATCGCTGAAGCAACCGAACGCACGGTCACCAGCCACCGGGTCGGCACGGTCGACAAGAACTGGGGCGCCAAAGGTGAGACGACCGACACCGTCGACAACTTCATCGCTACCTGGGAAGGCAAAGTTCAGGCACCGAGCTCGAGCTGGCAGATCGGCCTTGAATGCGATCAGCGTGCCAAGGTGTGGGTCAACGGTGCTGTCGTGTTGGACAGATGGGCTGCTGACTGTTCTGCGATCGCGACCACCGGCGCGATCGACTGGGCGAGCGGCAGCCTGCCCTTTGCGACGGCTCAATTGATCAAGGTCCAAGTCCGCGAGACCACCGGCAACGCGAAAGCGATCCTGTGGACTCGCCCCATCGGATCCGTCACCGCGACGAAAGTGCAATCGTCGTGGCTGACGACACGCGACAGGATCCTGCCGGTCGGGTGGGAACTGTCCGCCGGCCCGGCAGCGCAAGAGTTCGTTCGTGCTGCAGTCAACGGCGACGCACTGTCACTGCAAGCCCCTGACGGAAGCTCAGTCACCTGGCATCACCCGAACCCGACACCCCTGAATCCGGTCGCGTCCGACGAGGGCTGGGAACCCGACGTCGGTGACGACGGGTTCGCCTCCCAGGGCGACAACGGCACAATCGTGGTCACCCAGGCCGGGATGACGTACCTGTTCAACGCGGACGGCACCCTACGCCAGTTGGTGACCGCGATCGACGACAAGAACCGCTCCTCAGCCGCCGTGTATGCCTACGACACCACAACCGGCCGACCGACGAAGACGTCCGACCCTGTCACAGGCCGCCAACTCCGCTACGTCTACCAAGGCCAGGCCGGATGCCCCACCACCGTGCTCCCGGCCGGGGCATTGTGCGCGATCCAATTCGCATCGAGCGACACCGACCCCAGCCCGCAGACCTGGACCACACTCACCTACTCGAACGCGACGCCCACCGCGACACTGACCGATTTCACGAACTACCCGGACAGCGCCAACCCGAACCAGCTCGACAAGAACCAGACATGGCAATTCACCTACTCCGCCGGCCCAGGCGACTACACCGGCTGGATGAATAGCTTGCGCGACCCGACCGGCGTCGATGCCGTCCGGTCGCTCACCTGGACCGGCGACCCGTTGGACACGAGGTGGACGATGACGTTCACCGGCACCTACCCCACCTACTGGGCGTGGCCATCGCAGATCACCAGTCCCGCGCCCACCCCCGGTGCTGCGAAACAGATCGTGACGATCAACAACACCATCGTCGCCAAGGACCACATCGGGTTCACCGACATCAACACCACCCTCGCGGGCACCACACCACCCGCCGGATACCAGCAGCGCTTCCGGCTTGACGACAACGGCCGACCCTTCAACACGTACGACAACAGCGGCCGAGTGTCGATCGTCGAGTGGAACAACACGCTCGGCCAGGTCGTCCGGACGGTCGACACGCTCGGCTACACCTACCGGACGGTGTTCGACCAGGCCGGCAACCCGCTCGAGCAATGGGGCCCGATCCCTGCGGCTAACACTGCCTGCCTGACGGTCCTCACCACCCGCACCTGGGTGCAAGCCCAACCGTTGGATTCGGTGCCACCGCCCGAATGTGCCGCGGTCCCGCTCGTGAAGACCGACTACGACGTCGACCCTGCGACCAACCTCGAATACACCGGCCTGGACGCCACATGGTGGGCCAACACAGCATTCGCGCCTACGGCAACAGAGCCACGCCCCGCAATGAACACGCTCGGCATCGGCGGTGCGGGCGGGTCCGTGAACAAGGCATGGGGCACCGGCGCACCCGCCGGCCTCGTCAACGCCGCCGGCACCGCCATCACCGACAACTATTCGGCCGACCTCACCGGCGTGATCGTGTTCCCGAACACGGCGACGTTCACCATGAAGGTGCTCGCCGACGACAGCGCCTCGGTGTGGATCGACGACCACCTGATCATTCAAGACTCGGCCCCGAACGTCGCGAAGACCGGCACGTTCGCTGCCACGGCCGGTGTCCGATATCGAATTCGGGTGACCATGACCGAAGGCACTGGCTCGGCGTCGCTGGCCCTGTCCTGGGCCGCGGCAGCCGTACCGCTGGCGGACACCATCGTGCCCGGGTCCGCGCTGCATCCCGACTACGGATACGCCACACGCGTCCGCACCTACACGACCGCTGATGCAGTTGCCGACACTCAAACCTTCGGCATGCCGACCCCTCAGTACGGACAGCCGGCCGTGGCCACGGCCGACGGCACGTCGACCAGCTACACCTACGAAACCACCGGCACCGGATGGGGCCGCACACTGACCCGCACGCTCCCCGCAGGCAACTCGACCACCTACACCTACTACTCCGACACCGCCACCCTCCCGACGGCCACATGCGGCGCCGCTGCAGGAAGCATCCAATCCGGACTCATGCGCCAGCGCCTCGGACCAGACCCTGACGGTGCCGGCCCCGGCAAACGACGGATCGAGGAATACGTCTACGACCGCTACGGCAACCAACGTGGGTCGAGGACCGGCCTCGAAGGCACAACCGCCAACGAACTCGACCCGACAGTCCCGTGGACATGCGTCGCGACCGTCGACGGGATGAACCGGCCGCTGACGATCACCTACCCCGCCTCGAGCACTGACCCCGCCCGCACAGTCTGGTTCGACTACGCCAAACTCGACACACTCGGCCACGAGAACCCGCTCGTCACCGAGGTCTGCGACAACAACGTCACCGGCTCACCCACCGCGACCAGCGACACCTGCAACGGCCGCAACGGTGTAATCACCAGCACTGTCGATCTGCTCGGCCGCACCACCAGTTACACCGACGTGTGGGCCAAGACAACTACCACGACGTTCGACCAGGCAGGCCAGGTCACAGGGACCGCCTCCCCGGCCGGAACGGAGGCGTTCGACTACCTCACCGACGGCAGCCTGTGGAAGCACAGCTTGAACGGCTCCACGCTCGCCACTGTCACCTACAACACGGGCGGGGAGCTGAAGGCCATCGCCTACGCAAACGGCATCTCTCTCGCCGATCTTGACGTTGCCGGACGACGCGACACCGACCGCAGCATCAAGGAACTCACGTTCACCGGGCCGTCCGGGATCATCACGTCGAATACGATCGCAGCTCGCGATCGCAACGGCCGAGTCCTCAACGAGACCATCGACGGCAAGGAGTACCGTTACACGTACGACACCCACGATCGGCTCGTTCAAGCGCGGTTCGGCACGACCGGGTTCACGACACCCGACGACAACTGGCAGTACTGCTACCAGGACCAAGCAGGCATCGCTGGTGCCGCCCCCAACTGCACCGCAGGCGATGTCGCAGCCGCCGGAGCGAACAGCAACCGGATCACCGCATACCACAACAACACCAAGACCGCCGGCTACAGCTACGACCAGGCCGACCGGCTCACCGCAGTCAGCGTGCAGACCCCGTACAGCGGGAATCCGATCACCTACGACGACCGCGGCAACACCACCGGGCTCGCCGGTGAGACACTCACTTACGATGGCGCCGACCGGCACATGAGCACCACCAACGGCACTAGCACCGTCACTTACCAACGCGACGCACTCGACCGCATCGTCTCGCGCGCCGGCACCGACGGCACCACCCGCTACACCTACAGTGCCGGAAACGACACCAGCAGCACGGTCCTCGACGCCACCAGCACGCCCACCCACTCCGTCACCGCCCTTCCCGGCGGCGTGCTCCTCACCAAAGCCAGCGGGACCGTCACCTGGAGCTACCCCAACCTTCAAGGCTCCATCGTCGCCCTCACCGACGCTGCCGGCCTCAAAATCGGGTCGACGATCTATTACGACCCATACGGGAACTCCGTCACCCCAGGGCAGCTGCCCGACAACAGCTCTGGCAACCTGGACTTCGGCTACCTCGGCCGATACCAGCGACCTGTCGAACACAACACCGGGCTCCGCCAACAAACCGAAATGGGCGCACGCGGTTACGACGCCAACCTCGGACGATTCCTCGAAGTCGACCCGATTGAGGGCGGAGCAGCGAATGACTATTCATACGCTGTCGACCCGCGCACTCACGCTGATCTGTCGGGTCGCTGCGTTGTTACACCCGTGGATGCCGGGATCTGCGCTGGTGTAGGTGCTGGTCTTCTGGCGGTGGCCGGCGTAGCAGCAGGAATCGGCGCTGTGGTCTGGGGACTCCATGAGGTTTGGAAGAGCATCTTCGGCCCTGGACTGCCACCATTCGACGTGCACCACATTGTTGCCCAGAAGGCGGGTAACTTCTGGGCGGTTCAGTCGCGCATCATTCTTCGCGCTGTGGGCATAGGTGTTAACGATAAAGTCAATCTGGTACCTCTTCCACGGCCGTTTCATCAACGCCTCCATGGTGGAGAGTACTATCGTGCGATTCATGCGGCCGTTTCTGCCGCGTGGGCGCGAGGGAAGGGAGGTCGCTCGGCCTCTCGAATTAGGGTTGAACGGACACTGCACCTGATTGCGATCACGCTGTTTCAGCAAGGGATGGCGATGTATGGCTGGTGATCCTGTACTTTCCGGTACCGTTCTATGTGAATTGGCGTCGTCGCTCGTCGCTGTCAACCTAGATCGACTCAACGCCGAGACCGTGCGAGAGCGCTATTTCGACAGTGCGACGCTGCCAATTGATGTGGCGGAGGTAACGCGCGACGGCCAAGGTGCGGTCTTCTCCGATTCAGAAGGCGTCTGGATTACGCCGGATGTGCAGGTCCCTCCGCAACGGATTCCCGGTGTGCTGGACTTCGTCTTGGCCTCGTTTGGTGCCGCCACGTGGCTCTCCACGGACTGGGGCAGCGGGCGTTACCAACTAGTTGATGGGACCGGTAGCGTGATTGAGACCCATGATGTGGGCCAGGGCAGATTCATCCTTGGTGATTGTGGCGACGGCCGGTTCATAATCGAGGAGCCTCACGGAGAGGTTGTCATCGTTCATGGTTCGTCGATGGAGTCCTTGGCCAACCAGGGTCAGGTTTTGGTCGCTTCCCTAGCGGGATGGTGTGTGGCGACTTCCGACCAGCTGTACTTTCGGAACGCCAGGGGTGATCATGGACGTATCGCCCTGGAACAGGTCGGCCACAGCCGAACAATTGGAGCGCACGCCCCAGTGGGAGATGTTGTCGAGTTAGTGCACGGAACCGACATCCTTCGCCTCGACCTAAGATTGGCACGGGTGTCAAGGCGTCCGCGCCTTGTGTCCGCCGATACGACGCTGCTTTGGTCCACAGCCCGCGCAGCGGCCCTTGAGGTTGGTTGGGACGACGCGGCCAGCCGATACTTCGTCGCAACACCAGCTCGACATCTGTATCTGCCTCAAGACGCTGTCCCACTCCTATGCGTCTGAGCGGGGAGGAGATAGAGGCAAGCGCGCCATATGGAGAGACGCAGGTCCGGGTCGGTCGTGACATTTCGTCGCGGACCTCGATCACGGCCACCGCTACCGTTGCGGCGTGCTCGTCAGCGACCTCCGCCACTTCCTCGGCATGCCGGGCGATGCGCCGATGCCCGCGCAACGACTCGGTCTGCAGCTGGCGGCGATCGTGCGGGCAGCGAGCGCCCGGCCGACGGGCAGTGGCGCGAGGTCGGCGATCGGTTGCACGCGCCGTCCGGGCCGTCGACCGTGCGAAGGGTTCATCATGGTGTTCCGTCGCACGAACGGTGAGATTGCATGGAGCTGTGACGCGTGCGGCGACGAGGGTGTGATCAGCGGCTGGGAAGGCACACCTGCCGACGTGTCGAGTCTCGATGACAGCTACGCAGAAGGGGACGAAGTGACGCTGCTCATCGCGCGTGAACTGTTCGAGGTCGTTCGCGGTGCGCTGCTGCTGGACGATGCCTGCGAGCTGTTGATCGCACGCGCCGAAGGCCGCGCTGCCGGAGTCGCCCTGACGGGCCGCAAGGGTGCGTTCGAGGAGCTGGTCGAGTACCTCGCCTCGGAGGCGAACGCCGAGACCGACCGGCGCCGCATGCGGTTGCTCGACGAGGCGTGCACGGAGCTCGAAGCGGCGCTAGCGGCGAAGTAGTCGTGTTCACGGTTCGCGGCACGAAGAAGTTCCTCGATCGCGTCGGCCGCCCGACGGTGGATCCGCCGCCATCGACGACGGTGCTCGGCGACTGGTACGCGAACGTGTTGTTCTGGCGCCCTCAGGTCGCCTTGTTCGTCAACGCCACGACGTTCGTCCCGGTGCTGATGCCGCTCGCTCCGGCGTCTGGCTCGATCGCGCGGTTCCCTGGGGCAATGGCAGAGTTGCTCGGAGCACTCGGGGTCGATCCGCGCTTCGTCGAGTCGGAGGTCGCCGCGATGAAGTCGGTCGTGCTGGCGAAGACGGCGAGCCGTCAGGTGCTCGGCGTGATGAACGAGTTCACCTTGATGGCCGAGCACACGATCAGCAGCGGCCGTTCAGATCCGGCCGATCTCGTCCAGCTATCGGTGTGGCTGGCGAACACGATCGTCGGTCCGATCTCGAAGAACGACGGCTACACGCCGCTCGGCGTGCTGCAGCGCGTCGTGACAACGGCCATGTCCGGCAGCTGAAGACCGCGTACCGACTGGGCGCCGCGAACACCGAAAGCTGTCCATCCACTTGTCCATCCACTGCGCGCTACTGCAGAATGTTCAACGAGACCAGACGAGGAGAACACAGAAGCTGAGCAGGTCATATGCGATTCAAGGAGACTCGCTGAGACCCACTCGACCGCATTTTTTTTTTTCCTAAACCGTAGTTCGCATGTTCGAACCATGCCGGGGGCGCCAAGAAAGACCAGGCAGATGGGTAGATCGGTGACGCCGGTCGGTGAGGCAAAGGGGCGACGGCCCATATTCCGGCCCATACGGCCCATACCACTCCCGTCGCAGCTCACGTTGTTAGGTTGCGCCGATGGTGACGTCTGTGCGGCCGAGAGGCTGAAGGAGTGCGCGGCTCGCTTCGCCAACGACGCCCTGGTTCGTGGGAGTTGCGGGTACACGCGGGTCGAGACGCCGCCACCGGCAAGCCTGCGTACGTCACCCGGACGGTGCGTGGAGACCGGGAGGTGGCCGAACGAGCGTTGGTTGGCCTCGTCGCGCAGATCATGGACTCGCCCACGTCTCCGACGTTCGGCACGGTTGGCGAGTTGTGCGACAAGTGGTGGACCTACAGCTCCCCGAACCTTGCGCCCACAGTGGCTCGTGAGTACCGGCGGCTGATCGATCGACGGGTGGTGCCGGCGTTCGGCCACGTCAAGGTCGTCGACCTTCGGGCTCACCAGCTCGACGCCTGGTATGGCGAGCTGCTCGCCTGCGGCTCGGTCAGCGGTCGACCGCTGTCGGCGAACTCGGTGCGCCACATTCACTCGGTGCTGCACCGCGCGCTCGAGCAGGGCATCGCGTGGGACTGGATCGCCTACAACCCTGCACGGCGGGCGACCCCGCCACCGGCGCGTCGGCCATGCATCCACTTGCCCAGCGCCGATGAGGTCGTCCGCCTCATCGACGCGGCGCACGCGGTCAATCGCAGCCTGCCGATCTTCCTGCGGTTGGCGGCGGTGACGGGTGCCAGGCGCGGTGAGCTCTGCGCACTGCAATGGCAACACGTCGACTTCCATCGACAGACTCTGCACGTCGCCGGCCAGATCGCACACACGGCCGCCGGCCCCATCCAACGACCGACCAAGACCCACGCAGAACGTCGTCTCACTCTCGACCCGGTCACCCTCGACGCGCTCGGCAAGCTCGCCGACCCCCAGGGCCGGATCGACGCTGATCGCTACGTCTTCAGCCACGACCCGGACGGGACGACGCCGTGGCGGCCGGACTACGCGACGCTCGCGTTCGCTCGCCTGGCCGCTCAGCTGGGCATCCCGAAGATCAGGCTGCATGATCTGCGCCACTTCGCGGCGACCACGATGCTGCTCAACGGAATAGACGTGCGCACAGCGGCGGGACGTCTCGGCCACGCTCGCGCCTCGACGACGCTGGACGTCTATGCCCACTACACCCAACCCGCTGACGAACGCGCCTCCGTCACGCTTGCGGGGAGCCTCGATATCCGCCGCTGAGATGGAGGCCCATCTCGCGGCGGTTGTGCAACGGTTCGTTGCACAACCGGCAGCCTGAACCATCCCGGCTTTGGAGCCAGGCGGAGGGCACGACACCATTTCCGACGCCAGAGTGCAACGCTGAGGTGGTGCCGATGCTTTACCCGGTGTGGCTGTGGAGTCGAGAGTGACCGATCAGGGTTTCGAAGAGTTCGTGCGCGCCGACGGCGAGCGCTTGCGGCGGGTGATGAGCTCGCAGTACGGCGTGGACATTGGGTGTGAGTCGACGGACTCGGCGCTGGCGTGGGCGTGGGAGCACTGGGATCGGCTGCGGGGAATGTCGAACCCGGCCGGATATCTGTACCGGGTCGCGCAGACACAGGCGCGCCGAACGATCACCCGCGGGCGACCGGTGACGTTCCCACCGGAACCAATGGTCAGGGCGGACTCGGGGGCATCGATCGACGGGGATCTCGCCGTCGCGCTGCTCTCGTTGCCGGACCAGCAACGCCTCGCCGTGTTGATGGTGCACGTGTACGGCTGGACCCCCATCGAGGTCGGCCGGATCACCGGTACCCCTGCCGTCACCGTCCGGTCACACCTGCGGCGCGGGCTGCGCCACCTCCGAACCTCTCTCTCGAAAGGCAACACACCATGAGCCGCACCACACCCGTCCTCGAAGACCGCCTCGCCCGCTACCGACCGATCCTCGACGAAGCCATCGCCGAGCGGACAGCGATCGCATCGACGGACCACCTGCTCACGGGGACCGATCTCGTCGAGCTCGATTGGCAACCAGTCGAGCCTGGGCGGTCGTCGAACCGTGCCCGCGTGCTCGTCGGTGCCTCGGCCGTCGTGATCATCGGCGGGCTCGCGGTCATTGTCGCCACACGCGACACACCCGCGGTGGCGCCGGCGAACTCGGTGACGCCAGTCGACACCGAAGCGAGCAACGAGAGCACCGCACCCAGTGGGGTCGTCATCGACACCACCCCCGGCACGACGATCGCAGGGTCCGGCCTCACACCGGCATGCCCGCCCGGGACCGACACGATCGGCACCGGCACTCTCTACCTCGGCGGACCCGCCTCCGATCAGAACCTCGCAGCCCCGGGATTCATCTTCTCGCAGCCATCCGGTCGAACAGCCGTCGACGTCGCAATCGGGGCCATCGCGCTGCCCGTCATCGGGCAGGAGTGCAGCATTGACGCCACCCCGGCAAAGGGCATCGGCCACGTGATCGTCACGGTGAACCCACCCGCTGTCCCGACGTCCCTACGTCTCGACGTGAACGTCAGCGAGCGCGACGGGATCATCGGCGTCACGGGCATCAAGGGCAGCACGAGATTCGAGACCAACCGCGTCGGTGACGGGGCGACCCTCACCTTGATCGACGGGGTGCCCGCATCGGCCACCAGAATCCAGGTCCGCTTCAAGAAGGGCGACGACGTCTGGGAGCTCACCGCCGACACGACCACTGGGACGGCCATCAACCTCGCGGTTCCGAACGGTGAGACTGACCGCTTTCTCGACCAGAACATCGACTGGGTGCTCTTCACCGCCATCGACGCCAACGAACACGTCGTCGATGCCGGCGGTGGGATCGTTTGACCTCAAAGCTCGCCGGATCACTCCGATATGAGTCTTGACTCATGATGAGTAATCACTCATACTGAGCGGGTGTGGGAGGTCGAGGTCACCGATCAGTTCATCGACTGGTGGTCGACGCTGTCCGACGCACAACGAGAAGCTGTGACGGATCGGGTCGACCTGCTCGCGGAACGTGGTCCGGATCTCGGTCGGCCGGTGGTGGACCGGATCCACAGTTCACGTCATCAGTCGATGAAGGAACTGCGGGCAGCGAAGGGTGGGGCACTACGGGTGCTGTTCTCGTTCGACCCGCGCCGCCACGCGATCCTGCTGCTCGGTGGCGACAAGTCCGGCGAGTGGAACGACTGGTATGCGTGGGCGGTCCCGCTCGCTGATGAGCTGTATGACGAGTACCTCCGGGAACTCCGGTGAGGAAGGATTGATCTGATGGCACGAACCAAGTTCTCTGAACTCCGCAACACCGTGGTCGCCGAGCCCGGCGCGCCGGAACGACTCGCCGGACTGCGCGCCGAGACGCTCGAGGAGATCCGGCTGTACGAGCTTCGTCATGGTGAGGCGATCAGCCAGGCCGAGCTCGCCGGCCGGCTCGACGTCACCCAGGGGGCGATCTCCAAGCTCGAGCACTCCGACGACGTGCGCGTGTCGACGCTGCGCCAGTACCTCGATGCGCTCGGCGCACGCCTCGAGCTCGTCGCCGTGTTCGACGACGACGACCGTCGCGTGCCGATCCATCTCGGAAGAGACGACGCCGCCTGAGGCAGCCATCCGATCTCGTCGGCGACGGTGGATGACCAAGTTGTCCATCCACTTGTCCATCTACTGCGCGTTTCTGCATGATGTTCAACGAGACCAGACGAGGAGAACACCGAAGCTGAGCAGGTCAGATGCGATTCAAGGTGATGCGCTGAGACCGTCTCGACCGCATTCCTAAACCGTAGGTCGCATGTTCGAACCATGCCGGGGGCGCCTAAACACCTGGTAGATGGCTGTGCTTGCGATGTGCAACTACCGGTTGGGCACGGAGTTGTCCGTCTTTCGGATGGACAAGCGGTGGACAGCCAGGCGGTGGAGCCGTGAAGCGGGCCAACTCGGGGATGTTGAGGAAGACGCGACGTGGCGCAACGACGCTGATTGAGATGGCGACGCACGGTCTTGTCGGTAGTTGTGCAATGAGTCGTTGCACAACCTCGGCGCAGCAGGTCGCATCGCCTCCGTCCGGCGAGGCCGCCGTCATCCGCAGTCGAGTTGCGTGCTGCGGCTACGGGACGAGCATCGCGAGCGGTAGGACCGCGACCCCGTCGGAGCGGCGGTATGCCTCGGGGCCGGTGGTGAGCACGATCACGTCGATGCAGTCGTCGCCGAGCTCGTTGCGGAGCCAGTGCAGGTGCGAGACGTGGGTGTCGTTGACGGCTGCTGACATCTTGGCCTCGAAGGCGACGACACCGTCGTCTGTCTCGACGATGAAGTCGATCTCGTGGCGTCCGCCCTTGGTGCGTAGGTGTGAGACGCGCGCGTCGCAGGACTGCGCGAGAGTGCGGATCGACTGGGCGGCGAGTGACTCGAACAACGCTCCGAGAAAGGTGCCGTCTCGGGCAATCGAAGCGGAGGGACTGGCCCCGGTGAGCAGCCGGGTCGCGCTGGCCCTGACCAATCGAGCAGCGAGTGCGGGGTCGGCGAGATGGTGTTTGGGAGTGCCGGTGAGGGCGTTGAGGTGGTTGTTGGACGGGATCCAGGCGGGAAGCGGGTCGAGGATTCGCAGGGCGGAGAGCAGCTCGATGTACGGCTGCGTCGTCGTCTTGGCTGGCTTGTCGTCAGTGCCGCTGGTTGCTGCGTCTCGGATCTTGTCCCAGGAGGTGGTGGTGGCGGTGGCTGCGGCGTAGGCGCGTAGCCAGGCGAGGACCGTGGCTGGTCGCCGGACGTTGAAACCTGCTTCGGGGAGGTCGTGGTCGACGATCCGGTCGATGTAGCTGTCGAGCTGCCGATCCCTCGGTCGGCCGGTGAGGTGGCGCATCGCCGGGAAACCTCCGGCGACGATCTCCTCCGCGTAGTCGGCGAGCGCAAGTTCGGTGCGGCCTTCGATCGCGGCAGTTCCGGCGAGCAGTTCGTGGAAGGACACACCGTGCTGGGGTGGGCGACGCTCGGACAGGCAGAGCGGTCGCATCCGCAGGGTGGTGATGCGACCGGCCCCCGAGTGCGTCTGGGTGGTCGATGCGGATCCGGTGAGCAGGAAGCGGCCGCCGGTCGGGTCATGGTCGACGAGGCGACGCACCGCGTCGAACACGGCTGGGACGCGTTGCCATTCGTCGATCAGCAACGGTGCCGGATCGCGCCCGATGATCGCCGGGTCGGCCTCGACGATCTCACGCTCGGATGCGACGTCGAGTCGGCGGACCGATCGGCACCGCTGTGTCGCGGTGGCCGTCTTGCCGACACCTTTCGGGCCGTCGAGCAACAGTGCGGGCAACTGCCCGAACAACTCGTCGATCTCGTCGTCGATGACGCGCCGCACATATGAACCCAGGAAGTCGACGCCACTCGCCACGGCCGTGACACTACAGCTCGAACGCCCTGAACACTACCATTGGTGCATCTCAGGCGATCCCATTAGTGCAGCCACAGCCATGCCGAACGTGCACGACCGGGACAGCGCCTGTGACGCCTCGCCCGTGATCAGCGTTCACGCTGGACTTCGCAGGTTCCGCGGAGGCTCTCGGCCGCATCGGCGCTGTCAACGGTCGAGCAACTCGAACTGCTTCGGTCTGACAGTGGCACGGGGTGGGTACCAACGATTCACCGTTGTCGAGGGAGCATGACATGAAGAGCCAGCGCGTACAGTTCGCCCAGTTCCCGGTGACAACGGAGGGAACCGTTGACCTTCCCGAAGGCTCAGTCATCGTTGCGCTCGACTTCGAGGACGAGGGTGGGCTTGGATCGGACCGACGTCCAGCCACAGCGTGGGTCGCTGTACTTGTGGAGAACGAACCGACTTGATGGGCCGATTCACGAAACTCCACCACGTTCGTGAGTGTGGTAGCGCAGGATCGACTCGTGAACATCGAGCCGTCAGGGCCTCCTCTGCGTCGAATGGCTACAACGTCGCCTCGATCGGAACGTCTCGGCGGTGACCTCAGATCCAGATCGACGCGATGTCGCCGTCGACACCACCAAATCGGATGCGATGCTCACCGCCGACGTGGCCAATGGCGAGAGTCCCGACGACCCGACGTCGCGGGTGCCATCGGACCAAGCCGACCCCGTACGGCACCCGGTGATACGGACCGATGGACGCACCGTTGCCGTGTACGGCGCCGGCATCGCTGGACTCACGGCTGCACATGAGTTCAGCCGTCTCGGCTGGGCAGTGACGGTGTACGAAGCCAAGAGCGAGGCGGGGGCTGCTTCCGCTCGGCTCGAGGTTCGGGTGACCACGCAATGCCATCGGAGTACTCGTGGCATGGGATGGGTCCCTGGTTTTCGATGACCCGTCTGACCTTCTGATCGATGTCCGACAGAAGTCTGGGATCGCGGTCCACATCCGAGAAAGGAAGGCATCATGGGCAAGGAAGTAGATACGGCCAAAGGAAAGATCAAGCAGGCCGTCGGCGACCTCCGGCACGCCTGGCGCCGACCAACGATTCATGGGAACGAGACGAACCAACGTGAAACAGCTGTTTGGACCGGTTCATTTCGGTTCTGATCAAGAGCCTGGAATTCGTCGGTCGGGTGCGAAACGCTTCACGTACATCGATGAGCGCACGAAGCGGGCGCCCTCGGCGCGTGATCTGGAACGGATTCGCGTGCTCGCTGTACCACCGGCGTGGAGCGATGTTTGGATCGCGGCGGACGCTGGCAGTCATCTCCAAGCCGCGGGTCGCGATGCGCGCGGGAGAAAGCAGTACCGATATCACCCGGCGTTCACGGAGAGTCAGTCTGAGAACAAGTTCGGCGATCTTGTTTCGTTCGCGCAGGTGCTCGGATCGCTGCGCTCGCGCGTCACGCGCGACTTGGGTCGAGATGACCTCAGTCATGACCGGGTGGTTGCAACGGTCGTGCGGTTGCTCGACGTGACCAGCTTGCGGGTCGGTAATGTCGAGTACGCGCGCGCGAATCGATCGTTCGGACTGACCACTCTTCGCAATCGACATGTGGCCGTACGCGGCACGATGATCCGCTTCACGTTTCGCGGGAAGTCGGCGCACGATTTCGATGTACTGGTCGACAACGCCCGTCTCGCCAAGATCGTTCGTTCTTGCCAGCATCTGCCGGGACAGCAGCTGTTCGGATACACCGCGGAGGACGGGACAGTGCGCGCAGTCGGCTCGTCCGATGTCAACACATTTCTCGGTGAGCTCGGCGTGGCCGGTATGACTGCAAAGTCGTTTCGTACCTGGAACGCCACGGTGCGGGCCGCCGAGGGACTGGCCGACGTCGCAGCGCTTGAAGACGCTCCAACGAAGCGCGTGGTGAACGCCGTCATCGATCAGGTCGCCGATCATCTCGGGAATACTCGGTCGATCTGCCGCAACAGCTACGTCCATCCGGCCGTGGTGGATGCCTATCTCGACGGCAGCCTGATGAAGCACTGGCGGCGGCCGGTCGGTCGCCGGCCGACTGGTCTCTTGGACAGCGAGCGTCGAACCCTGCGGCTGCTGCGCTAACGCCCGTTCCGAAGGTTGGTCTGTCAACCCAGCAAACTGCCTGTCGGCAGAGTCACCGAGGGTTGGGGCGGATCACGTCGAAATGAGTCTTGACTCATGACGAGTGATCAAATACTGAGCGGGTGTGGGAGGTCGAGGTCACCGATCAGTTTACGAGTAACTCCGGGAGGTCGAAGAGGAAGGATTGATCTGATGGCACGAACCAAGTTCTCCGAACTTCGCGACGGAGGTGTCGCCGAGCCCGGCGTGCCCGAGGACGAAGAGGGCCTCACCCTGGCCACCCCCCGAACGGACTGAGACAACAAGCGAGGGCTTCATCGTCCCATCCATGAAGCGGCGGCAACGCCAACGGTCGCGACGGCTGAGACGACGAGCGCAAGGTGCTCGAACCATGGTCCGGCGATCACGTTCTCCGGGAGCAGGGGCACGACCGCAGCACCCCAGACAGTCACTGCGACGGTGTAACCGAGCACGGCCCGGGCCGCGATCGAAGGGGCGTTGGTGCGTTGTGGCATCCGGGCTCGCAGGAGCCACATCAAGCAGGCCGAACAGCATCAAGATGGTGGCCAGGCCGAAGGCCGAGCCGTAGACCATCTGTTCGTGCGCGGCCACTCCGAGCACGGAGCCGTCACCGGTCCGCCCGGCGAGCACGGCGTAGCTGAAGCCGAGCACGAGGAGCGAGAAGAACGCGCAGGTGAACACGACAACCGCTTCCCCGGTCTGCGATTCATCCTGATCGGCCGCGTCATGGTCGAGCGGTAGCAGTATGGACAGCAGTGCAAAGCCGGCCAGGAGGCCAGCGATCGCGGAGTACCACCCTGCGGAAGCGGCGATGTCGAAGTCGAGCGAGGACGACCGGCAGTCCATTGACACGCCAGCCTGCCACACGACGGTGCACCCGGCGGTACGACGTCGGTCTCGATCCACGCCGATTCTGGGCACGCGCCGCTGACAGATCGGGACACGATCGATGTGGCCGTCCAGTCGTCACGGATGTCTTCCGGGAAGGTAGAAAGTACCTTCAACCTCAGTACTGGTAGGACTCATGATTCACAGCGACATCCCCACCCGCCCGCAGATCGACGAACTGTTGAAGGCTCGCCATCAGGCAAGCGTGTCGCTGTATCTCCCAACGGGTCGCTCGACCCTGGAAGCGCAGCAGGACCGTGTAGCACTGTCCAACCTCCGCGAGTTGGTGCGCTCGAAGCTCGAGGCCGCGGGTGCTGACCCGACAGATGTCACTGCGCTCGATGAGACCATCGAGGCGATCGCCGCCGACGACGATTTCTGGACCCGACAGGCCGACAGCCTGGCCGTGTTCCTCACGCCGAACAGCGAGCAGACCTTCCGACTGCCGAACCAGTTGAGCCAGTCCGTCGAGATCTCTGATCGATTCCACGTCTCACCGCTGATGCGGGCAGTCACCTTCCCTCAGGCAGCTCACGTCCTGGCCCTGTCGAAAGGCGCAGTCCGGCTCCTCGAGATCGGCCCCGATGGCGCCCCGGAGGAGATCAAGGTTGACGACATGCCCCGCGATGCGTGGGATCCCAGGTCGAACAAGGTCTTCAAGGCCCGCGACCGGCTCTTCGTGCGTCAGGTCGATCATGCAGTCCGCTCGGTGCTCAATCACTCGGATCTTCCGCTGATCATCGCCGCGACCGAAGGGATCGACGCGTTGTACCGCACCGTCAACACCTACCCTCATGTGGTCGATACTCGTTGGCCCGGCAATCCCGAGGAGCTGACCGACGCTGACCTGGCCCAGAACGCGCGCACCATTCTCGACACGGTGTATGCCGCTGAACTGGTCGACCTCGCCGAGTTGTTCGATGTCCGCACGTCTCAGGGAAGGGCTGCGTACGACGTCTCCGACGTCGCACGGCTGGCGACGATGGGCGCTGTCGACACCGTCCTTGTCGACTTCGAGGCGGTACTACCCGGTTCGATCGACGAGTCGTCCGGTGCTGTCACGTTCGCCGAAAGTTCGTCAGCTGAGAGCTACGGCATCACCGATGAGATCGCCCGACGGGTTCATCTCGCGGGCGGACGCGTACTCGCCGTCCGCCACGACGACATCCCCCAAGGGGGGTCCGTGGCGGCCATCCTCCGCTACGCCCCCTGACTCCTCCCGAAACGACTCGCAGCTACACCGCACGCGCACTCTCTGCCGTGCGACGTCGCCACGCGGCGCGCATCTTGATCACCCCGTCGACTGCGGCGGTCGCGAAGAGGACACCCAGAGCGATCGCCACCACCGTCACCATCGTCGAGGTGAGGTCTCTTGCCGAGAAGCCCGGGCTCACGCTCTCGGTCACGTCGATCAGTCCGGTTGCTCCTGGCACGAGGAGGTAGAAGCCCGGCAGGAAGAGCACCATCGCGCGTGGCCCTTGTGGTCGCCGGAAATAAGCCTGTTGAAAAAGTTCATCGCTGTCGGATGGCTCGCAAACCAGTTCACCATCCCAATCGCGCCCGAAGCATCCACGATCTTCAACAGCGTCATGTCCCGGTCCGTGTCGCTCGCGTAG
>JANMFL010000085.1:0-2556 GCA_031377945.1 Acidimicrobiaceae bacterium
CATCGCCGGCGTCACCACCACGAGCGGCACGGTGAACAAGGCCATCGCCGGCGCCAACAGCACCGCGCCAGCGGCGAAACCGGACGGGTTGTTCACCACACCGAGCGCGAGCAGCAGAACCCACCAGTGAGTGAGGAACCAGGTGAGCAACAGCATCGGCAGTCGCCGCAGCGCAGCCGCGAGTGAGCGAGTCATGCGCGGCTCGTCACCCATCTGATGCGCGACGAGGAACGTGGCCAGCACGGCGCCCAGCAGGTGGGCGGTGAAGGACTGCAGCACCAGGGCGAAGAACACCGAGCCGGACTCGACGCCGATGTAGCCCCTGTCGCGGAACAGCGAGTCGAAGGAATCGAAGTCTCGGAACGCGACGACCGAGAGCGCGAGGTTGAGTGCCACCATCGGCACCATCACGGCAGCCGACCCGAGCATGACGCTGCGCGCGCGACGTTGGAAGACGTGTGCGGCACCATCGAACGAGCCGATGACCAGCCGGTCGGCACGCCGCAGGCGGGGAGTCGCCACACGCGCGCTCACGTTCCACTGGCTCACGGTCGTCATTCTGGTCGAAGATGCAGGGGTGCGTGGGTACGACGACCAGAGTTACGGCGACGGGTTCGCCGACGTGTACGACGACTGGTACGCAGGAATCTCCGACGTCGAGGCGACGACCGCAGCCCTCCTGGACCTCGCCGCAGGTGGTCCGGTCCTCGAGTTGGGCATCGGCACCGGCCGGTTGGCGCTGCCGTTGGCCGCCGCCGGCGCCGAGGTGCACGGGGTGGACTCCAGCCCCGCCATGCTCGACCGCCTGACGGCCAAACCAGGGGCCGAGGCCGTCCACGCCACCCCCGGCGACATGGTGGATGGACTTCCGGAGGGCCCGTTCTCGCTGGTGTTCGTCGCCTACAACACGTTCTTCGGGCTGCTGACCGAGGAGCGCCAGCAGGCCTGCATGCACGCCGTCGCCAGTCGCCTGAGGCACGGCGGGGCGTTCGCGATCGAGGCTTTCGTTCCCGATCCCGAGCACGAATCCGCGTCCAACGTGACGGTGCGCTCGATGCACGTCGACCGAGTGGTGCTCAGTGTGAGCCGTGCCGACCCCGCCGCGCAACGCGCGGAAGGCCAGTACATCGACATCACCGAGTCCGGAGGAGTGCGACTGCGCCCGTGGAGCATCCGCTGGAGCACGCCGGCGCAGCTCGACGAGATGGCCGCCATCGCCGGCCTCCGCCTGACCGATCGCTGGGGCGGATTCGAGCGAACACCCTTCGAAGCCGACAGCGCGCGCCACGTGAGCGTCTATCGCCGACCCGGATGATGGCCGTCGCGGCCGGTACGACCGTGCCGGGTTTTCGGGAGCACGTCCGCCCCTCGTCGTCGGATTGGTCCTAGGCTGACGGTGCTGTGAGTCAACTTCGCCTGAACCCCCTCACGGGCCGGTGGGTCACGATCGTCGCCGACCGGGCCAAGCGTCCCACCGACTTCGCCCCGCGCGCGGCGCAGGTGGAAGCCGAGCCCGACCGCCCCTGCCCGTTCTGTCCCGGCCATGAAGAGGCCACACTGCCTGCGCTCGAGACGCTCGACGACGGCGGCCATTGGCGGATGCGCCTCATCCCCAACCTGTACCCGGCCTTCGACGGTGACGAACCGTTCGCGGTGCACCACCTCGGCCCGGTGCACGTGCAGGCCGATGCCAGCGGCATCCACGAGGTGTTCGTCTACACACCCGATCACGACGGTGGCGCCCACAAGCTCACCGACGACGACGCTGCGCAGATGATGGAGATGCTGCGTCGCCGCCTGCAGCAGCACGCCGGCAGCAAGAACGTCCGCTACACGCAGGCCATCATCAACCACGGCCGCGAAGCCGGCGCGTCGCTCGCTCACCCCCACGGTCAACTCCTGGGGCTGCCGTTCGTGCCGGGCGAGATCCTGGAAGAGCAGCGTGCGTTCTCGCGCTTCGAGGGCGGGTGCATCCTGTGCGCCACCATCGAGGCCGAGCTGGTCGACGGCAAACGCGTCCTGTTCAGCACCGACGACGTCGTCTGTGTCAGCCCCTACTGGGCCGGTGCGCCGTACGAGCTGCTCATCATCCCGCGCAGCCACGACCTGCACCTCACCGACAGCAGCGACGACACGCTGAAGGCCATGGGCGTCGCCATTCGCGACAGCCTGCTCGCCCTGCGCGAGATCCACGGCGACGTGGCCTACAACCTGGTGTTCCACACGGCCCCGCACCACTACACCGGGGCGTACCACTGGCACGTGCACCTCTTCCCGAAGCTGGTCACCACGGCGGGCTTCGAGCGTGGCACGGGCGTGATGATCAACATCGTCCCGCCGGAGCTGGCCACCGAGCAGCTGCGCAAGGTCGCCGTCGAAGCCTGATCCGGGCAGCACGGCCACAGCACACCATCGTCATGGGCATCATCGTCAGCACCGAGATCGACGCCACGCCCGAGCAGGTGTGGAACGTCGTCGAGCCCGTCGAACGCCACGTCGACTGGATGCACGACGCCGTCGCCATCCGTTTCGTCACCGAGCAGACCCGCGGTGCCG
>JANMFL010000100.1:0-3870 GCA_031377945.1 Acidimicrobiaceae bacterium
ACCCGGTCGGCGACCTCGAGGTAGAAGGGATCGGTGAGGATGTCGAGGAAGGAAGCGCTGCGATGCGCGAGTCGTGTGAAACGAGTCGTCCGCTCACCCCAGAACGCACGAACCGCGGCACTGTCCGCGACGGAGCCCGACGGATGACCCGAGGCGTGCGCCACCATGTCGTTGCGGAAACGCGCATGGACGTCGCTGTCGAGGAAGTCGTGCACCAGGACGGCCCCGTCCGCGGCCAACACCTCGAGCACGGCGTCGAGGCCGTCGCCCTTGCCGAGGTGCTGCAACGCGACCATCAGTTGTAGCTACCGACGGCGAAGATGTCGGAGTCGCGGTCGCGCAGCTGCGCAGTCAGCTCGCCCACGCGCGCGACGTTGCGCACGTAGCGCTGACCGTGCTCGTGGGTGTGCGCCACGCTCAGCGTCCACGACTCGCTCTTGCCCCACGGCGGCAGGAACACGCCGCCGTTGTGCTGCACCAGGAAGTGGAGATGGCTGATGGCGGTGGAGATACGGAGGAACTCGCGGTAGTTGCGAGACGGCGTGTCGTGGAAGACCACCGAGCCCTTGAAGCCGAACACGTTGCCGTACGACGGAATGCCGGCAGCGGAGAGGGCCTCGGTCGAGCCCTGCAGCATGGAGCGGCCCACTTCGGCCGCAGCCTCGTACGTCTCGGGAAGCAGCACCTCGGTGAGCGTGGCGCGGGCTGCGGCCATCGTCAGCGGGTTGCCGTTGAACGTGCCGATCTGGTCGTAGACGCCGCTCTCGATCGCGGCCATCACCTCTTCGGTCCCGCCGATGGCGCCACACGGCAGGCCGCCGCCGAGCGCCTTGGCGAGGCACACGATGTCGGGGGTGACGCCGAACAGCCGTGTCGCGCCGCCCCAGTCGACCACCATGCCCGTCTTCACCTCGTCGAACGCGAGGAGCACTCCGTGGGCGCGGGTGAGGTCGCGCACGCCCTCCAGGTAGCCGGGCGCCGGCGGGATGATGCCAGCGTTCATCATCATCGGCTCCAGGATCATGCCGGCGATCTGGCCGCGATGCTGGTCGAGCACCGCCTCGAGCGCAGCGAGGTCGTTGAACGGCACCAGGCGCAGGTGGTCGGCCATCGGCTGCAGGATGCCCGGCCCGGCAACGCGATTCGGGTTGCTCTCGGGACCCAACTCGTCGGCCGACCGGAAGATCGACACCATCGTCGAATCGTGATGACCGTGATACGTGCCCTCGATCTTGATCACCAGCGGGCGGCCGGTGATCGCGCGCATCAGGTGGAAGGCATCCATGGTGCTCTCGGTGCCCGAGTTGTTGAACCGCCACTTCGGCAGACCGAACCGCTCGACAAGGTTCTCGGCGACGAAGATGGCGTCCTCGGTCGGCTGGGCGAAGTGCGTGCCCTTCGTGACCCGATCCTGGACGGCGCGAACGACCGCCGGGTTGGCATGGCCGACGACGTTCACGCCGTAGCCGCCGTGCATGTCGACGTACTCGGTGCCATCGGCATCCCACACCAGCGCGCCGTCGCCATGGCTGACCCACACGGGGATCGGCCGCGAGCTGGCCCAGCTGGAACACACACCGCCGGGCATCGTGCGTTGACCTCGTTCCCACAGCTCGGCCGACTTCGTCATGCGAGCCATGAACGTGGCTTCCTCACCGTTGATGAGCTCGTCGAGGGTGGTGCCGTTGGTCTGGTCCATGGACCCCGAGAGTACCGCACCTTGTCTGACTGGCCGTTCAGAGTTCGCTAGGGTGCTGCCACCGACTGCGGAGAGGGACCCGCAATGCCCAACGACGTGTTCACGCTCACCAGTGCCGACTACCTCGGCGAAGCCGTGTGGCAGGCCGAACGCGAGCGCATCTTCCACGGTGGTTGGGTGCTCGCGGGCGCCGGGCAACGGCTCGCGCCGGGCAATCGCACCGTGGTGGACATCGCTGGTGAGAGCGTACTGCTGACCCGCGATCTGCAGGGTGGCCTGCATGCATTCGCCAACGTGTGCCGACACCGTGGTTCACGCCTCTGCGAGGGCACCGACGACACCACCCAGGGTTCGCTGATGTGCCCGTACCACGCCTGGACCTACGCGCTCGACGGACGGCTCATCGCCACACCACACCTCGACGAGACCGACGTGGACAAGAGCACGCTGCCGCTGTGGCAGTACCACCTGCGCGAATGGCAGGGATTGGTGTTCGTCAGCCTGGCCGCCGACCCCCTCCCCTTCGACGAGTGGCTGCAACTGCACGCTGCCGAGATGCTGCGCCTCGAACGCTTCGGCATCGCCGACCTGCGGCTGGTCGCGTCCACGGTGTGCGACATCGCGTCGAACTGGAAGATCGTGGTCGAGAACTACCAGGAGTGCCTGCACTGCACGCGGGTGCACCCCGAACTGGTCGACCTCGTGCCGCTGTATCGCACCGGATGGGTCGCCGACCACACGCGTGCCGACGGAGGTGTCGCGCTCGACCGCGGCACCACCATGTCGTCGCAACCCGTGGACCTGCCGCCGCTGCCCGGAGCGACCGAGGTCGACCGGACCTCGTACTACGGCGCGACGTGTTTCCCGAACGGCTTCATCGACGTGACCGGCCCGAGCGTCGTCATCTCGACGCTGTACCCGCACGGGCCGCACCGCACCGTGATGACGATGGACTTCCTGTTCCATGCCGACGCCATCGCCACGCCGGGGTTCGACCCGCAGCCGATCATCGACTTCAACGTGCTCGTCGGCAACCAGGACAACGTGGTCTGCGAAGCGGTGCAACGCGGCGTGTCGTCGAAGTCGTTCGACCATGGCGTGCTCACCCCGAAGGACGAGTACGTCATCTGGTTCACCGACCACTATCGCCGCACGATGGCGAACGGCTGACTCCACCCTCCGACCGCTACCTTTGCCCGCTCGGGTCGGTGTCAGTTCGGCAACACTCGCAACGAGTCGGGCGACAGTTCCAGGCCCACCTCGGCGCCCTCGTGCAACAACGGGCCGTTCGCGCCGTTGGCGATCATCGCTTGCAGTTCGCGGTCCCCCACCTGGACGTGCACGTGCGTCAATGCACCAGCGAACACGACGTTCGACACCCGTCCGCGCAACGTGGTCGACTCGGCATCGACCAGACGCAGCCGCTCGGGCCGCAGCACGACATAGCAGTCACCCTGCACATCGCCGGTGTCGGCACCGACCGTTCGGCCGAGCACATCCACCTCACCAGGCCGGGCCGTCGCCGGCAGCAGGTTGGCCAGACCCAGGAAGTCGGCGACGTAGGTGCTCGACGGCGCGTCGTACACCTCGCGTGGTGCACCGACCTGCTCGATGATGCCGGCGTTCATCACGGCCAGTCGATCGCTCATCGTCAGCGCCTCCTCCTGGTCGTGGGTGACGTAGACGAACGTGATGCCGACCTCGCGGTGCAGTTGACGAAGTTCGACCTGGAGGACTCGGCGCAGCTTGGCGTCGAGCGCGCCGAGCGGTTCGTCGAGCAGCAGCACCTTCGGCCGCAGGACCAGCGAACGTGCCAACGCGACCCGCTGCTGCTGGCCGCCCGACAGCTGGTGCGGGCGACGCGATTCGTACCCCGTGAGGCGAACGAGCTCGAGCGCCTCGCCGACGCGGCGCCGAGCCTCGTCCTTCGAGCAGTCCTGGAACCGAAGACCGAACGCGACGTTCTCGGCAACCGTCTTGTGCGGGAACAGCGCGTAGCTCTGGAAGACCGTGTTCACCGGGCGCTTCTCGGGCGGTACGCCGCGCATGTCCGCACCGTCGATGTGCACCGACCCGTGTTCGATCTCCTCGAACCCACCGATCAGCCGGAGTGTCGTCGTCTTGCCGCAGCCGGACGGACCGAGGAGCGAGAAGAACTCGCCCGGTTCGAT
>JANMFL010000120.1:0-18693 GCA_031377945.1 Acidimicrobiaceae bacterium
CGCCGAGTCGGTCGTGTTCGACTCGGAGCTGTTCAACTCGGAGGTGTTCGAATCAGTCATCGGGAGGCCTTTCCACCGAGGTATGCGGCTGAGAGCTCGAGTGCGATCTCGTCGGGCGCGGCGACCCGGGTGATGCGTCCATTGAGCATGATGGCAGCTCGGTCGGCGATACCGAGCACCAACCGCGCGAACTGTTCGACCACCAACACCGAGACGCCTTCATCGGCGACCTGAGCGACGATCTCGTACAGGTGGCCGACGACGATCGGTGCGAGGCCCATCGAGAGCTCGTCGAGCAAGAGGACGGCGGGCTGCGTGGACAGGGCACGCGTCATGGCCAGCATCTGCTGTTCGCCGCCCGACATGGTTCCGGCGAGTTGGTGACGCCGCTGAGCCAACTGGGGAAAGCGCGCGTACGCACGTTCCTCGACGTCGGCCAGGCTGACACCCGTGTGCGTGACCATGAGCAGGTTCTCGCGAACGGTGAGGTTGGGAAAGACACCGCGGCCCTCGGGAATGGTGCACACGCCGGCACGTGCGAGGGCGTCGGGCGACGCATGGTGCACGCCGCGCCCACCGATGCGGAGCTGGCCCGTCGTCATGGGTACGAGGCCGCAGCAGACCTGCAGCAGGGTGGACTTGCCGCCACCATTGGGGCCGAGAAGAGCGAGCACCTCACCCTGGTGCAGGGACAGCGACACATCGTGCAGCACCTTGATCGGCCCGTAACCGGCCGTGACATCGACGAGCTCGAGCAGCGGAGCGCTCACGGCGAGTTCTCCTGGCCGAGATATGCATCGAGTACGGACTGGTTGTTGCGGATCTCGTCGGTGGTTCCCCGTGCCAGGATGCGGCCGAAGTCCAGCACGTGGATGTAGGAGCACACCTTCATGACCAGTGAGACATCGTGCTCGACCAGGAGGATCGCCATGCCGTCGGCGCTCAGCTCCATGAGCAGATCACCGAACTCCTCGGTCTCCGTGTCGTCCTGACCTGATGCAGGCTCATCCAGCAACAGGATTCGTGGCCGGGTGAGCAGCGCCCGGCCGAGCTCCACCCTGCGGGCCATGCCCGTGGGAATCTCCGTGACATCGCGGTCGGCGATGTGCCGAATGCCGAGACGGTCGAGGACGCGCTCGGTGTCGCTGATCGGGTCGACTGCGCCGCCCTGCCACCTCGCGGCGATCTCGCCGGCGACACGGAGGTTGTCGCGAACGGAGAGCGACGTGAACAGTTCGAGCCGCTGGAACGTTCGGGCGATGCCCATGCGCGCTCGTTTGAACGGCGGGAGATGCGTGATCTCCCGCCCGTCGAAGCTGACCACGCCGCGACTCGGTTGCTGCAGACCGGTGACGCAGTTGAACAATGTCGTCTTGCCGGCGCCGTTCGGGCCGATGAGGCCGACGATCGCACCGGCTTCGGCGGCGAGGTGCACATCGTCGAGCGCGGCGACTCCGCCGAACTCGACGCTGAGCTGATGGCATTCCAAGAGCGCCATCAGAGGGCCTTCCGTGCCGGCAACGCCAAGGCCCGATCGAAGGCGTCCCTGTCGGCGGCGAGAAACGGTCGGGTCAACCCGATCAGGTCGGGGTGCTCCGCGTCCGGGTCGTCGTCGACGTCGGTGAAGCGGTCGGGGAGCACGCCCATGATGACGCGTGGCACAACGAACACCGACGCCACGACGAGCAACGCAAACGTCCAGTGACCGATGATGCCGCGCCACGACAACGCCCAGCCGGCAATGATCGCGGCGATCCAGACAGCCGTGGCCGCCGGTGCCCGACGCAGCGGTCGGAAGCCGTCCATCACCTGTTGCGCGACGCCGTTGGGGTTGCGGCCGAGACCGAGGCCGATCAACGCAGGGCCGACGAACTTGGTGAAGTTGCCGAGGCCGGTGACGAACAGCCAGTGCAGTGAGGGGTAGTCCTGTCCCAGCTTCTGGAAGATGTTGGGCATCACGACGCTGAGCACACTGAGGAAGATGCCGGCGAGCAGAGCCCCGCTCACGTACCCGATGCCGCCGACCACAGCGATCATGAACAGGAGCAGGCTGGCGAAACCGTCGAAGCCGTTGTTGTTCGCCACCGTGCGCTGCTGCGCCGCCCACATCAGGCCACCGAGGCCCGCGATTGCAGAGGACACCATGAACACGCCGAGTTTGAGCCGAGTGATGTTCAGCCCGAGCGTGGCGCATGCGGCCGGGCTGTCCTTCATGGCGATGATCATGCGGCCGTACGCGCTTCGGCGCACGAGCACCAGCAGGATGCCGAGGACAGCGAACATGACGGTGAGCAGCATCAAGAAGGCGCGTTGATTGCGGAAGTCGATTCCGAACCAGTGCGGACGTGGCACGGTGAGCGACCCGGACGTGAACAGGTTGATGGTGAACTCTCTGCCGAACAGCGAGCCGTGCAACGGCTGCGTCTGGAGGATGACCAACTGGTAGACGATGATGCCGAACGCGAAGGTTGCCAGACCGAGGTACAGGCCACGCAGCCGTAACGCGGGCAGGGCGATGAGGCCCCCCACCAGACTGCAGACGATCATCGCCAACAGCACCGCCATGACCGAGAGCGACTTCTTCGTCGCCAAGCCGTCGGGCCCCACATCGAACTGCCACGCGGTGATCAGGGCGACACCGGCGAAGGCGTAGACGGCAAGGTTGATCTCGCCCGCGTACCCTGTGAGCAGCACCAAGGACAACGCCATCAGCGACAGCGCCATGCCGTTGGCCAGGCTGATGACGGCCGCCCCCACCATCAACGACTGCAGCATCGCGACCACAGCGATCAGCACGCACGCCCAGGCGACCGCCTGGCGAACGGTGGGCACGTTGAATCGCTCCCTGGTGCGCGTCACGATCGTTCCGCGTAGGCGCCCCTGTGGCAGCGCGAGCAGGGCGATGAACAGCATGATGGCTGGGATTGCATTGCGCAGGTTTCGTAGTGCGAGCCACTTCTGGCCGGCGTCCGATATCCAGTCGAAGTACAGACGCGTGAGGCCGAGGACCATGGCCCATACGAAGGCGAGCGGGACGCTGCGCAGTCGACCGCCGACGGCCGCTGGGTAGGCATCGAAGACGAGCAATGTGAGTGCGAAGATCTGCAGTGCACCCTGTTGTGGGGCGAGCATCACTCCTGCAATGCCGGCCAGCATCGCGCCGATCGCCCAACTCGCCATGCTCGCCACCTGCGGGCGGCCGCCATTGAGCATCAGCAGCCGGCGGTCGTCGACGGTTGCTCTCATGGTGACGCCCAGCCGCGACCGGTACATCAGCAGGTACAGCACGAGAGCGGTGAGTGCGGCGAGCGCGACGCCGACGATCTGGTGGTAGTACACCGCCTGCCCCAGCACCTGCACGTTGCGTTCTCCGAAGAACTTCTTGGGCACGATCGCTCGGTTGCCGTCTTTGAACCAGATCCATGTGGCGAGTCCGTTGATGGCCAGCAAGACAGCGATCGAGATGACCAGGCGGGTGACTTCCGTGGTGTCGCGCAGACCGCGCATCACGAGCCGATCGAGGAACAGACCGAGCAACGGTGCGAACACGCCGATCGTCAGCACCAACGCAAGCGGGGTGGCAACGTGCCACCCGGTGTTCAGTTGCCAGTACACGAGGGCGCTCGCGGTGGCCACAGATCCGTGAGCGACGTTGAACACACCCGACGTCGAGTAGGTGACCACCAGACCTGCCGCGGCGATGGCGTAGACCGACCCGAGGCATATCCCCAATACGGTGTAGGCGAGAAAGTCTTGCATTGTCGATCCGTCGCTTCAGCGGGATGGCGCGAGGTGCACCGTCTCACCGGGGTGCATCAGGGGAAGGCTCATCCTCCGGTGAACTGCTGAGAGATGCGGTTCTCGTCGAGCTTGGCGGCTGCCAGAGCGGGGGTCGATGTGACCTTGGCGATCCACGAGTCGTCGCACTCGAACGTCCCTGGTTCGGTCGGTACCACCCGCTCGTACGTGTTGCCGACGAGGCGCAGCACGGCGGAGCACTTCGGCGGATGGTTGGAACCGGGGTCGGTTTCCGCGTGGAGACCGTGCCCGGTCCAGCTGTGGGTGTCGGCGAGGTTCTTCAGCACGCATTCCCGGGTGAGTTCGGCGCCGCAGGCGGACGCCGCAGTGGCCCACAGAAGGAACGACGAGGTGGCCTGCACGCCCAGCATGGCCGTGTCGCCACCCTTCTCCGCGATCAGGTCGAGGTAGTCCTGGGTGGCCCTGTTGACCGCAGCGTCCTCGAACGGTACGTACGACATGCGGACGTACATGTTGTCGAGTGCACCGTCGTTCGCGGCGGCGCACTGGGCGGTGTAGTGGTTGGAGTCGACCACGATCGGCAAGTCGAGACCGTTCGCCTTCGCGGTCTGCGCGAACAACAGCAGGCCGGGGAGGCAGGTGCCCTGCCAGGAGATCATGGTCGCCCCGGAGTCGCGGATCTGTTTGACGAACGGCGTCCAGTCGGCCTCGCCGACCGGGTTGCTCTCCAGCGTCGTCAGCGCGAAACCCCAGCCGTACGCCGGGGCCGCCTCGACGACCTTGTCGCGTGTCTCCTGGGTGGCACTGAAGGCCCCGGTCAGGGTGGCCACCTTCTTGACGGCATCGGGCATCAGCTTCGCCATCTGAGCGAAGAAGCCACCGGTGGTCTCGTCGGCGGGGTTGGGCACGCCCTGGAACACGTCGGCGGCGTGACCGAACGCCGCGCTCACGGCGTAGGTGGGAACCGAGGGCATCTTGCAGCCGATGCGGATCTCCTCCTGGTTGGAGTCGAACGCCCATCCTTGTCCGACGAGATAGAAGTTGTTCCCGTCGCACACGCCTTGCATGGCCGTGGGCACCTCGAAGATCTTGGCGTCGAAGTAGTTGAGGACGATCGTGCGTCCGTTGATGCCACCGAGGTCGTTGCACTTCGAGACGAGCGCCTTCATCGCATCCGTGATCTCGTGCGACAACCCGGGAGAGCCGGCATATCCAGCGTCGTCGCCGGTGGCGATGCGCACCTCATCGGCGGTCACGCCTTGCTCGTCGCCCGTGTCGGTGTTGGCCCCGTCGCCGGGTCCGCATGGCCAGGCGGCGTCGCCGAACGAGGGCAGCGCAGGCACCGTGGTCTCGGGTGCGTCGGTGCTGCCGGGTGCCGCGGTGTCGCCGGGCGTCGTGGCCTCCGTGCTCACCGGAGCGGCCGTCGACGCGGTGACGGGCGTCGCTTCCCGATCCTTGCTGCACGAGACTGCGATCATCGCGAACACAGCGATTGCGGCGACGCGACGAAGTTCTTTTCGAGCCATCTGACTTGCCCCCCGGAAGTGATGTTGCGCGGACCATAGCACCATCCGGCCCATCTGACGGGTCGTCAGATGGGTGCTGTGACGTGGTAGAAAATGCGCATGTCCGGGGCCCCTGTTTCGTACCACCGCACCGAAGACGGTTGTTTCACCGCTCCGCTCGAGTTGACGTACCCGTACTCGCGCACCGTGGGCGACACGCTGGCTCGGTTCTTCACCTCGTTGAAAGCAGGCCGCATCGAAGGCACCCGTGGCAGCGATGGCCGTGTGTACGTTCCGCCGGCAGAGTTCGATCCGGTCACCGGCGAGCGTTGCGTCGAGTGGGCGTCGGTCGGTCAGGAAGGCACCGTCAGATCGTGGTCCTGGCAGAGCGAGCCGCAACCGGATCAGCCGCTGTCGCACCCGTTCGCGTGGGCGCTGATCCTCCTCGACGGCGCCGACGTCGAACTGCTGCACGCAGTCGACGCAGGCTCGGTGAGTGCCATCAACACGGGGTCGCGGGTGAAGGTCCGGTGGGCCGCTGAGCCGCTGGGTGGCATCACCGACATCGCCTGTTTCGATCTGATCGGAGCGGACGCGTGACCGACTCGGTGTTGCGGCTGCGCCAGCCGGTGTCCGTGACCTACGAGTGGTCGGCCGGCCCCGCGGCATCAGGGCATCTGGAAGGGTTGCTCGACGGCAGGCTCGTCGGCAGGCGGTGCCCGTCGTGCGAGCAGGTCTACTTCCCGCCGCGCAACGGGATCTGCCCGCGCTGCACCACGGCGCTCGGCGCGGAGGTGGAAGTCGGCCCGGCCGGCACGATCACCACCTTCTGCATCGTCAACGTGCCCTTCCTGGGTCAGAAGGTGAAGATTCCCTACGTGGCTGCGCAGATCCTGCTCGACCACGCCGACATCTCGATGCAGCACCTCATCCAGGAGTGTGAGGCGCACGACGTGCGCATCGGCATGCGTGTCGAGCCGGTGTGGAGGGCCCGTGAGGAGTGGGGTCCGTCGCTGGAGAACATCGAGTACTTCCGGCCGAGCGGCGAGCCCGACGCAGCCACTGTCCCGGCGACGTCATGACGCGCGATGTCGCCATCGTGGCCACCGCGCAGCGCCCGATGGAACAGCAGACGCGCCTGACCTCGGTGGAACTGATCGCACCGACCATTCGCGCTGCGCTGGTGAATGCCGGCCTCGAGCGCCAGCAGATCGGCTTCTGGTGCCACGGGAGCTGCGACTACATGAGCGGTCAGCCGTTCAGCTTCGTCTCGGCCGTCGATGCGATCGGCGCGTGGCCGCCCATCGTCGAGAGCCACGTCGAGGGCGATGGCGCGCTTGCCCTGTACGAGGCGTGGGTCAAGATCCAGACCGGCGAGTGCGACACGGCGTTGGTGTTCGCCAACGGCAAGACCACCGCCGGTCCCATCGACCGCATCCTCACGCTCCAACTCGACCCGTACATGGTGGCGCCGCTGTGGCCCGGAGCCGACGCCCTCGCCGCGCTGCAGGCCCGTTCCTGTCTCGAGGCGGGGGTGGTCTCAGAGGCGGCGATGGCCGAAGTGGCGGCCCGCAGCATCGCTGCCGGCATGGCCAACGCCAACGTCGGTTGGGGAAGCGCGGCCGACGAGGCCGAGCTGCTGACCCGTCCCTACATCGCGTCGCCGCTGCGTGCCCACGACTGCGCGCGCCCGGCCGATGGTGCCGTCGCGGTCGTCCTCGCCGCGGGCGATGCCGCCCGCAGCCTGTGCGCGCGGCCGGCATGGATACGCGGCATCGATCACCGAATCGACACGCAGCGGTTCGGAGCCCGTTCCGCCACCGAGTCCTCGTCGGCGGCCATCGCCGCACTGCATGCCGGCGTCGCGGCCGACCGGGTCGACGTGGCCGAGTTGTATGCGCCCTATTCGCATCAGGAACTGTTGCTCACCCGGGCGCTCGGCCTGGACCCGGCACGCACCGACATCAACCCCAGCGGTGGCGCACTCTGCGCCAACCCGCAGATGGCCGCCGGTCTTTTCCGCTTCGCCGAGGCCGCCGACCGAGTGCACGCAGGTCAGGCCGACAGAGCCGTTGCCCACTCCACCAGCGGACCCTGGCTGCAACAGAACCTCGTCGCAGTACTGGAGGGGGACTGATGGCCATTCGCTGTGCTGTCATCGGGGTCGGCCAGACCCATCACACGGCGTGTCGCGCCGACGTGTCCATCGCCGGCCTGGTGCGTGAAGCCACCGATCGCGCGTTGGAGTCGGCGAACCTCACGCTCGCCGACATCGACGCCATCGTCATCGGCAAGGCGCCCGACATGCTCGAGGGTGTGGTCATGCCCGAGCTGTGGCTGGCCGACGCGCTGGCGGCGCACGGCAAGCCGGTGTTCCGCGTGCACACGGCGGGCTCCGTCGGTGGCTCGACTGCCATCGTCGCGGCACAGCACGTGATGGCGGGGGTGCACAAACGTGTGCTCACCATCGGCTTCGAGAAACAGAGCGACGGCAACGCAATGTGGGCTCTGTCGGTACCGATACCGTTCGGCATGCCGGTGCACGCAGGCGCCGGGGGCTACTTCTCCCCGATCGTGCGCACCTACATCGCGCGCTATGGCGTGCCCGGTCACATCGGCGCGATGGTGGCCGTGAAGGATCGCGGCAACGCGCTCAAGAACCCGTACGCACACCTGCACGAGGAGGGCCTCACGCTGGAGAAGGCGATGGAGTCGCCCATGCTCTGGGACCCGATCCGGTTCGTGGAGACATGTCCGTCGTCCGACGGTGCGATGGCACTGGTGCTCGCCGATGAGTCCACCGCCGATGCCCATGTTGCTGCCACCGGTCGCTCGGTGGCGTGGCTGCACGCCACCGCCATGCGCAGTGAGCCCACCATGTTCGCTGGGCGCGAACAGGTCAGCCCAGTGGCTGGCGAGATGTGCGCCGCGGATCTGTGGCGCAAGGCCGGCATCAGTGATCCTGCCAAGGAGATCGACGCCGTCGAGATGTACGTACCGTTCTCATGGTTCGAACCGATGTGGCTCGAGAACCTCGGCTTCGCACCCAAGGGGGACGGCTGGCGCTGGGTGGAGGACGGTGTGACCGAGCTCACCGGATCGCTGCCGGTGAACGCATCGGGCGGTGTGTTGTCGTCGAACCCGATCGGTGCCAGCGGCATGCTCCGCTTCGGCGAGGCGGCGATGCAGGTGATGCACATCGCCGGTGATCACCAGGTGCCCGATGCGCGCAAGGCCGTCGGCCACGCCTACGGGGGCGGCTCGCAGTTCTTCGCGATGTGGCTCGTCGGATCCGAGAAGCCCTAGATGTCAGCGGCGCTGCCACTCGGGGGTGCGCTTCTCGGCAAAGGCACGCGGCCCCTCCTTGGCATCGGCAGTGGCGAAAATCGGCCAACCGATCTCGAACTCGCGAGCCAGCGCCTCGGCCTCGGGCATCGCGGCAGTCTCCTGCACCGACTGCAGGATCGCTTCCACGGCCAAGGGCCCGTTCGCACAGATCAGTTCGGCCAACTCGAGCGCCTTGGCCAGCGCCTGGCCGTCGGGCACGACATGACCGATCAGACCGATTGCGAGGGCCTCGGCCGCGGTGTAGCCGCGGGCGGTCAGCAGCATTTCCATCGCTGCCGTGTAGCCGATCTGGCGTTGCAGCCGAACGGTGCTGCCGCCCACCGGGAACAAGCCTCGGCGAGCTTCGAACACACCGAAGGTGGCACCGGCGCCGGCCACGCGGATGTGGGTCGCCTGCAGGATCTCGGTGCCGCCCGCGACCGCGTGTCCTTCCACGGCGGCGATCAGCGGCTTGCGCAGGCGCAGGTGCCGGAGCAAGGCCTTCCAGTGCAGGTCGGGGTCGGCCTTCCAGCGGTCCGCGTACGGGTTGGGGCCGGCGTTGTCGTTCGCTGCCGCCTTCAGGTCCATACCGGTGCAGAACGAGCCACCGTTGCCGGTGAGCACGGCGCAGCGGAGGTCGTCGTCGGTGTTCAGCCGTTCCCAGGCGTCGGCCATGCCAGCCAGCATCGCCGAGCTCAGCGCGTTCTTGGCCTCCGGTCGGTTCATGGTCACCACCAGCGTGTGACCGATCTGTTCCACCAGCAGGTGCTCGTTGCCGGACATCGGCGACTCCTCTCGTTTCGGCGAGCGTATCCAACGCCCCACCGAGGCCCAGCCGCCGCAGTCGACACGACGTGCGGCGCGCACATCCATCTTCGACCGGCCGCGTGCGCCGTTCGACAACGCAGCCGGGGGGCGCCGTGGACCTGAACGACCGTGACCTGAACGACGGGGACCTGAACGACGGGGACCTGAACGACCATGATCTGAACGACGGGGACCTGAACGACCGGTACCTGGTGATCTCCGCCGACTGCCACGCCGGTGGCCAGTTCGCGGACTACCGGCCGTACCTCGAGCATCGCCACCTCGAGGCCTTCGACGAGTGGGCGGCCGGGTACGTGAACCCATACGAAGACCTCACCGGGCCCGACGGTTCGCGCAACTGGGACTCTGCGCGTCGCCTCGCCGAACTCGAGGACGACGGCATCGTCGCCGAGGTGATCTTTCCCAACACGATTCCGCCGTTCTTCCCCAAAGCATCGCTTACGTTCCAACCACCGGCGCTCACCGCCGGCGATGTGGAGCGCCGGGCAGCAGGCCTGCGCGCCCACAACCGGTGGCTGGCCGATTTCTGCAGCGATGCTCCGGGGCGCAGGGCGGGCATCTGCCAGGTGATGCTGCACGACATCGATGCCGCCGTTGCCGAGGTGCGCTGGGCACACGCCGCCGGCCTGCGTGGCGGGGTACTGCTGCCAGGGGTGCCACCCGGGTCAGGCCTGCCTGGCCTGTTCGACGGCGACCACTACGACCCGCTGTTCGCAGTGTGTGCCGAGCTCGGCATGCCCCTGAACAACCATGGCGGCAGCGCCAGCCCGCCGATGGGGGACACCCCCGAGGACCCGGTCGTCTTCCTGCTCGAGGTCACCTGGTGGTCGCACCGGGTGCTCGCCCACCTCATCGTGTCGGGGGCGATGGAGCGGCACCCCGACCTGCAGTTGGTGTTCACCGAGCAAGGCACGGCATGGGTGCCCGACGAACTCGCCCGTCTCGACTACTTCTTCACCCGCATGCGCACCGCCGTGGGTTCGCAGGAGCACGTGTGGGGGATGCCGGTGATGAGCAAGCTGCCGCTGCAGCCCAGCGAGTACTTCGCCCGACAGTGCCACATCGGGGCCAGCTTCATGCGCCAGGCGGAGGTGCCGCTGCGCAGCGTCGTCGGACTCGATCGCATCATGTGGGGCAGCGACTATCCGCACAAGGAGGCGAGCTTCCCCTTCACACCGCAGGCCCTTCGTGCCGCGTTCGCAGGGGTGCCGCACGACGAGGTTGCGGCGCTGCTCGGTGGAAACGCAGCGAAGGTCTACGGATTCGACCTTGCCGCGCTGCGGCCCATCGCCGACCGCATCGGTCCGCTGGTCAGTGACGTCGACGTACCGCTGCGACGCGGCGATGTGCCGATGTTCGCAGAGAAGTGTCCGGCCCTGGCCGGGTTCGGGGCGCCCGCCGCGGGCTGACCAACGCAATCGTTGTGCCCACCCGCACGAGACAAGGGAGAAACACATGGGGCAGATCAGATATGGCGGGAGGACCGCCGACCAGCTTCGCAATCGAGAGCTGGAGACGACCTCGGTCGAGACGTGGGCAACCACGCTCACCGCCGTCTACGAGACCGATCCAGAAGCGATTGCAGCGGTGCTGCCGCGACCGTTGGTGCCCTCGAGCGAACCGCTCGTGCGCGTCACGATCGCGACGGTCGACATCGGTCTCGGGCGGCCTCCGTTCGGCGCAGGCACGTTTGCCGTCGAGGCGATGCACGACGGCATGATCGGTGCGTATCCGCTCGTGATGCCGATGACCACCGAACAGGCTGTGGTCGGCGGGCGCGAGACGTTCGGTGAGCCGAAGAAGCTTGCCGCTGTGACCCTCGAACGCGACGGCGACACCGTGCGTGGTTCGTTCGCGCGACTCGGCGTCACGTTCGTCGAGATCAACGGCACGATCGTCGGAGAGGAACCGCCCACTCCCGACCGTCGGCGCACCGACTTCTACTTCAAGTTCCTTCTCGACCCCTCGGGTGGCGGCTTCGACAGCGACCCGTGGTTGGTGCACTGCCACCGTGACGAGAAGACCCGTGCAGTCTGGAAGGTCGACGGTGAGGTCATCCTGCGCGAGTCGAAGTTCGACCCCGTGGCCGATCTCCCGCTACGCGCGCTGCGGTTCATCGAGTTCGCCGAGCGCTCCAGTTCGCAGCGGGGTGAGTTGATCTCGACGGTGCCCGGCGAGTGGATCCAACCCTTCGTTCACCAGCGCTACGACGATCTGTCAGTGGTGGGAACCGACTGATGAAGCGCCTCGAGGGCCGAGTGGCGGTGGTCACCGGCGGTGGCGGCGGGCTCGGCAAGGCGATGGGTCGCCGCTTCGCTGCCGAAGGGATGCACGTCGTCCTCGCCGACGTGCAGCCGGGGTTGTTGGCCGAGGCCGAGCGCGAACTGAGGGCGGAAGGCCTCGACGTGCGCGGCATCGCGACCGATGTGACCGACTTCGACTCGGTCGCGGCGCTGCGCGATCGGACCGTGGAGCTGTTCGGCGGCGTGCATGTCGTGTGCAACAACGCAGGCATCGGCGCCGGCGCGGAAGGTCGCATGTGGGAACACGAGCTCAACGACTGGAAGTGGGCGATCGCGGTCAACGTGATGGGTGTCGTGCACGGCATCAACGCATTCGTTCCCGTGATGTTGGCGCAGGGCGACGAGGGCCACGTGGTCAACACCTCGTCGGGGAATGGCGGCGTCTCGCCACTGCCCAGCACGCCGCAGTACGCGGCGACCAAGGCGGCAGTGGTCACGCTCACCGAGTGCCTCTACGGCCAGTTGCAGGAGGTGAACGCGCCGATCGGCGCCTCCGTGCTGTTTCCCGGCCCGCACATGTTGCGCACGGGCCTGTTCGAGTCGTGGCGGTCGCGCACCGACGAGTTCGCCAAGCAGCGACCGCGGACCACTCCCTACACGACGATCGAGCAGATCGAGACGCAGATGAAGGCGGCAGGCATCACTCCCGCCTACACGCCGGTCGAGGAAGTTGCCGACGGCGTCGTTGCAGGCATCCTCGCCGACCAGTTCTGGATCCACCCCGCCAGTGAGCGCACCGACCAGCAGATCAATGCACGGGCGGCATCGATGCTGGCCCGCACCAATCCCGCCTATCTCCGGGCAGTTCCCGGCTGACCGATGCCATCACCGCCCCGATGTCAGGAGCACACATGAACGACACCTCCACACCGAACGACACCTCCACACCGAACGAAACGTCCACACCGAGCGAACCGTCCACACCGAGCGAACCGGCCACACCGAACGACCCGTATGTGATCGTTTCTGCCGACAGCCACGCCGGCCTGCCGACCGCCGAGTACCGGCAGTACCTCGACTCGAGCGTGCATGATGAGTTCGAGCAGTTCCTGTCGGAACGAGCGGCGCAACTCGAGGCCATCACTCGACTGGGGGTGCGGAACGAGGACTACGCCAAGAAGTGGTTCGAGGAACACGAGGAGGCACTGCGCGGCGGCTGGGACGCACGCCGTCGCGACCAAGAACTCGACGGCGACGGCGTGTCGGGAGAGGTGGTCTTCCCCGACGCCGATGCGGTGGAGAGCCGCACCTGCGTACCGTTCGGTGCCGGACTCGGGATGTCGGGCGACATGAACCCTCAGCTCGGGCTCGCTGGTGCCATCGCTCACAACCGGTGGCTCGCCGACCTGTGTTCGAACAGCCCCGAACGGCGGCGTGGAGTGGCGCTCGTGCCGATCACCGCCAACATGGTCGATGTGTTGGCCGAAATCCGACGGGCCCATGCGAGCGGCCTCGGGGCGGTGATGATCCCCGCGATGTGGGTCGACCAGAAGCCGTACCACGATCGCTGCTACGACCCGGTGTGGGCGCTGTGTCAGGAGCTGAAGATGCCGGTGGTCACTCACTCCGGCCCTGCCCCGCGCCACGAGTACGGCGATCATCTCGGCATCTACGTGAGCGAGGTCACCTGGTGGCCCGCACGTCCGTTGTGGTTCATGCTCTGGTCGGGCGTCTTCGAACGCTTCCCCGGTCTGCGCTTCGGTGTTGCCGAAGCGGGCTGCTGGTGGCTGCCCTCGATGATGTGGTTCTGGGACCGTCTCGCCCTGGGCCAGAAGGGCACCGAGAAGTTGGGCGCCAACGCCTTCGGCGGGCTCTCGATGCTGCCGTCGGAGTACATCGATCGCAACTGCTTCATCGGCGCATCGAACACCAAGCGTCGCGAGCTGGCGTTCCGCTACGAGATCGGCGTCGACAACATCATGTGGGGCAACGACTTCCCGCACCCCGAAGGAACGTGGCCGCACACGCGTGAATGGCTGCGCAAGACGTTCCACGACATTCCCATCGACGAGACCCGTCGTATGGTCGGCTTGGCCGCCGCAGACACGTTCGGATTCGATCTGACCGCGTTGCAGCACCACGCCGACAGGGTGGGCCCGACGCCCACCCAGTTCGGGCAGATCACCGACGACGACCCTGCCGGAGCCCGTCTGGACGCCCGCTGGGCATCGGTGAAGGCCGTCGGTCGACACTGGCTCACCGACCACGACTTCCCTCTCATCGATTGAGGAACGCGCGCACGATGACCACCACCTTCAACCTCGCCGACCTCTTCGAACAGGCCGTCGACGAGTGGCCCGACCGCACCTACGTGATCGACGAGCGACAACAGCGCACGTTCGCCGAGATGGATGCCCGCGCCAACCGGCTTGCCCACCATCTCGCAGCCAATGGCATCGGGCCCGGCGATCACGTCGGCATCTACTCGCTCAATCGGGTGGAGTGGGTGGAAACCCTGTGGGCGGTGTTCAAGATCCGGGCGGTCTGGATCAACATCAACTACCGCTACGTCGAGGACGAGCTCGCCTACCTGTTCAACGACGCGGGTCTCGAGTACCTCGTCGTCGAGCCGGAGTTCGCCGAGCGTGCACGCACCGTGTCACCCGATCTCCCGATGCTGGTCATCGGTCCCGAGTACGAGGCAGCGCTCGCCGCCCAGTCAGATGCGCGTGACTTCGCCCAACGGTCCGACGACGATCGCTACGTGCTGTTCACCGGTGGCACGACGGGAATGCCCAAGGGCGTCGTCTGGCGTCACGGCGACGTGGTGATGGCACTCGGCGGCGGCATCGACATTCGTACGGGCGAGAAGGTGGAGCGCCCCGAGGACTTCCTGACGAAGGGCCGGACCGGTTTTCACCTGACCGCGCTCCCCATCGCGCCGCTGATGCACGGCGCCACGCAGTGGAGCGTCATGGGCCAGAGCTTCATCGGTAACGGCAGTGTGCTGTGTGCTCGCTTCGACGCGACGGAGGTGTGGCGCCTCGTCGAGCGCCACAAGGTGAACCTGCTGATGATCACCGGTGATGCCATGGCGCGACCGCTGCTCGACGTGCTCGACGAGCCCGGTGCGGGCCACGACCTTTCGACGCTGTTCGCCATCAGCTCCAGTGCAGTGCTCTTCTCCCAGACGAGCAAGGACCGCTTCTTGGATCGTCTGCCCAACCTGGTGCTCACCGATGCGATCGGCTCCAGCGAAGCCGGGGCCAGCGGCATCACGATGGTGTCGCGTGGGGCGCAGATGAAGGGTGGCCCCACGGTCGCTGCCGCCCGCGACGCCGCCGTGCTCGACGACGACCTGCGGCCCGTCGCGGCGGGCTCGGGCGTCATCGGGCGGCTGGCGCGGAGCGGGAACATCCCCATCGGTTACCTCAACGACCCGGTGAAGACCGCGGCCACGTTCGTCACCGGTGCCGATGGCGTGCGCTATGCGATCCCCGGCGACTTCGCCTGCATCGAGGATGATGGCTCGATCACGCTCCTCGGCCGGGGTTCGGTGTGCATCAACACCGGTGGCGAGAAGGTGTTCCCCGAAGAGGTGGAGAACGCCATCCTGGCCCACCCGGCCGTTTTCGACGCAGTGGTCGTGGGCGTGCCCGACGACCGGTGGGGCCAGCGGGTGGCTGCCGTGGTTCGGCCCGTGCCTGGCGTCGACCTGACCCTCGAGATGCTGCAGACCCATTGTCGAACGCTCGTCGCCGGTTACAAGGTGCCTCGCCAACTCACGCTGGTCGCCGAGGTGCAACGGTCGCCGGCCGGCAAGAACGACTACCGGTGGGCCAACCGGGTCGCCTGCGGGGAGGTCGAATGAGCGGTCCGCTCGGCGGGCTGCGCGTCGTCGAACTCGTCGGGCAAGGCCCTGGTCCGTACGGCGCGATGATCCTGGCCGACCTCGGGTGCGATGTCGTCGCCGTCGAACGTCCGGAGGTCGCCGCGCGAGTCGACTTCTCGAAGCCCGCCACCAACCCGATGATGCGCGGCAAGCGCAGCGTCGCGATCGATCTGAAGTCTGCTGATGGCGCCGCCCAACTGCTGACGCTCACCGACCACGCCGACGTGTTCATCGATCCGTTTCGCCCAGGGGTGTGCGAACGACTGGGCATCGGCCCCGAAGTCGCCTGTGCACGCAACGACCGGCTGATCTTCGGTCGGATGACCGGCTTCGGTCAGGACGGTCCACTGGCGCACGCCGCCGGCCACGACATCAACTACATCGCCCTCTCGGGCGCACTGCACATGCTGGGTCGCGAAGGCCAGCCCCCCACGTTTCCCATCAACCTGCTCGGCGACTTCGCAGGCGGTGGTGTGCTGTTGGCATTCGGCGTCGCGTGCGCCGCCTTCGAACGCGAACGCTCCGGCCGCGGCCAGGTGATCGATGCGGCGATGGTCGACGGCGCAGCGATGATCCTCGGCCCGTTCTTCTCCGCAGTCGCCAGTGGATACTGGGGCGAGCGGGGCACCAACCATCTCGACGGTGCGGCACCCTTCTACAACGTGTACGAGACCTCCGACGGGAAGTGGGTGGCGGTGGGCGCCATCGAGCCGCAGTTCCATGTGGCGCTGTATCGGCTGCTCGGTCTCGACGAGCCGCGTCAGTGGGCTCGCGACGGTTGGCCGGCCGGGAAGGCACTGTTGGCCGAGACCTTTCTGACTCGAACTCGTGACGAGTGGTGCTCGCTCATGGAGGGCAGCGATGCGTGCTGCAGCCCGGTGCTCGCCCCCGGCGAGGTGGCGACGCACCAGCACACCGCCGCCCGCGCGGTGATCACCGAGAACCGCGGCGTGCCGCAGGCGAACCCGGCCCCTCGGTTCTCACGCACTCCCGGAGCGGCCATGGACCCCTGCCATTCCGGCGAGCACACGCTCGCCGAGGTGCTCCACTCGTGGTCGACGTGAACGCAATGCCGATGAAAGGAACCTTCCGTGGCCCATCCCCTCGATGAGTATCCGATTCACCAGGTGCCGCTGTCGATGGCCCATGTCGGCACCACCGACAAGGACTTCTACGACCGCAACATCTTCCACGTCATTCCTCACGGCCAGGTCGACATGCAGGTGATCACCGGTTTCGGGGTGTATCCCAACCTGGGCACGACCGATGCCTACTGCTGTGTCCGGGTGGGCACCGACCAGCACGTGGTGCGGGCGAGCGACGCGATGAACGACGATCGGATGCGCATGGAGGTGGGCCCGATCCGCATCGAGGTGATCGAGCCGCTGCGCCGCGTGCGGGTGGTCTGCGAGGGTGGCCCCGATGACGTGTCGTGCGACATGGAATGGACCCCGGCGGTGCCGGTGCACGACGAATCGCACCACATCATGCGCCAGGGGACGAGGGCGATCCTGGATGCCAGCCGGTTCCTGGGCATCGGCTGCTGGACGGGCTTCGTGCGCGCCGGCGGTCAGCAGTGGGACCTCGACCATGACCAGTTCACCGGTACCCGCGATCGCTCGTGGGGCATCCGGCCGGTGGGCGAGGCCCAGCCGCCGGGCCGCTGGGCCGCCGAGCTGGAACCGAAGCTGCACTGGTTCTGGATACCCCTGCGGTTCGACGAGTTCTCCACCGTGGTCATCCTGCAGGAGGAGCCAAGTGGTCACCGCACGCTCAACGATGCCGTGCGGATGTGGCCGGTCGGCAGCGGCATGGATGCCGAGCAACTCGGTTGGCCGCAGGTCGATGTTCGCTATCGCTCAGGCACCCGAATGCCCGAGGGGGCCACCATCCATCTCGTCGATCGAGAGCGTCACCCGATCACCATCGACGTCGAGGTGCTCGGCTCGATGCCGCTCAACGTCGGCTGTGGCTACGGCGGCGACCCCGACTGGGGACACGGACAATGGCGTGGCAGGGGCTTCCTGGAACGGGTCACCTACGACCTCACCGACCCGGCCGTTGCCGGCCGCATCCCGTTCTCGGTCGTCGACCACGTCGCCCGCGCGCGCTGTGGCGACCAGGTGGGGTACGGCATCTTCGAGCACGGCACCATCGGCCGACACGAGCCTTCCGGTTTCAAGGATCTGTTCGACGTCGCGCCGTAGTCACAGGATCTGACCGGTCTTGATCGGTGACAGGTCGCTGGCCACCAGCAGCTTGTTGCGCCAATCGCGCACGATGCCACCGACTGCTGCCTGCCATGCGCGAATGTCGTCGTCTGCGCCGCCGGCGACCGCTTCCTCGAATCGTGTCCAGGCCGCGAAGGTGGGCACGGCCCAGATGACGATGACCTCCGAGTCGTTGACCAGCGCGGTGCGGTAGGCGCCGACCAGTCGCCACCCGAACCGGTCGGCGAGCGCCAGGCGGTGCTGTTCGATTGCCTCGAGGACCGCCCGAGCTCGCCCGGGTTCACAGCTGATCTGCTCGTGGTAGTAGCACTCGCCGCGCACCTCGCGTGCCAGCAACTCGTCGAGGGTGGGCGTGTAGTGCGAGGGAATGAGCAGCCGGTCGTAGCCACCGCTGCGCAACTTGGCGGCTTCCGCCCACCACGAGACCAGGTTGGTGTCCTGGTGTTTCGCGTTGCCGAACTCGAAGCTGAAGTGGTTGGCGACGCCGTCCCAGCCGTCGCGGTACTCCCACAGGTTGGTGCTCTGCGGCCAGCGTTCGGTGGACCCGACCGTGGAGAAGACGCCGACGCAGTACAGCCGGCGCTCGGTGCGTGCGAGGTGGCCGTAGTTGGCGGTCATGTGCTGGTTGTACGCGGCGCGTCCCTGCCCGATGATGTCGATGAACTCGTGCAGGTAGATCCTGTCGTTGGCCGGCTGGTCGGTCATCGGCTGGTCGTTCATCTGCACGGGTTGGTGGTCTCGGTGGGGTTGGTGATCACGTCGGAGTACACCACTGTGCCTGCGTCATCGACGTGCACGACCACCGCATACGCGCGTTCGGGGGTGTCGAAGACGCCGACTCCGACGGCTGATTCGACCACCTCGTGGCGCAGCACCGACTCTGGCGGGGCCGCATCGCGCAACGCCGC
>JANMFL010000133.1:0-7519 GCA_031377945.1 Acidimicrobiaceae bacterium
ACCAGCGACGTCTTCGACACGCTCGTGTGGCGTACCACCACGCAGCCGAGGCACCTGTGGTCGGCCTTCGGCACCGAACTCGGCGCAGCCGGCCATCTGCCCGCCACGGTGACCTCCGACGAGTTCGCCATCGCGCGCGTCCGGGCCGAGGCGCGTGCCCGAGTGCGCACCGGCATCACCGAGCGCGCCGCCGAGGTGACGATCGAGCAGATCTGGGAGCAGATGCCCGCCAGCTGGCTCGACCGACAGCTCAACGCCTACGTCGCCGACGAGCTGGCGTTCGAGGCGCGCTCACTGCAACCGCACCAGGCCGCGATCGACCTGCTCGGCCTCGCCCACGAGCGCGGCATGCGAGTGGTGCTCGTGAGCGACACCTATCTGTCCGCCGCGCAACTCGTGACACTGCTGCGCCATGCAGGCGTCGCCGAGTGCTGGGACGACGCGGTGGTCTCGAGCGAGCACCTCCGCAGCAAGGCCGACGGGTTGCTCGAGCACGCGATCGCGGCCATGGGAGTGCCCGCCGGGACGGTGCTGCACATCGGCGACCACCCGATCAGCGACGTGGCCGCGGCGCAGCGCTGTGGTGCCACCGCCGTGCAGCTCGCGCTCCCTGCCGGCTCCGACGCGGTGGCCACCGCGCATCGACCGTTCGAGCGCTACGCCGAGGACCATGCGTCCGACGGCGGGCGCTCCGGCGCACTGCGCGACACGGTGAACGACGTCGGCATCGACGCACTCGACCCGTCGCTGCAGTTCGGCGCGTTCGTCGCCGGCCCGCTCGTCGCCGGCTTCTGCGCCTGGGCATCCGCGACAGCTGAGCGGTTCGGCAGCAGCAGCGTCCACTGTCTGCTCCGCGAGGGCGGCACCATCGCCGCGGTGATGCGTACGGTCGCACCCGACGGCCCGTCACCGGTCGAGTTGCACGCGTCGCGCTGGGCTGTGCTGCGCGCCTCTGTCTTCACCGGCACCGAGGACGAGCTGTTCGCAGCACTGGCCCGCCGAGCCGACCTGGTGCCCGAGCACGTCGCCGACGCGTTCGGCGTCGACGTGCGTGCCGTCCGTTCGGTCATCGGCGACCGAGCGCACGACCATCGCACCCGTGCGCTCGCCCTCGCGCAGATCGCCGCGCACGACGATGTGCGCGGCCAGATCGTCGAGGCGTCAGCCGCCCTACGACGCAACGTGCAGCGGTATCTCGAACAGGCGCTGAACGTCGATGCGGGGCCGATCGTGCTCTGCGACGTCGGCTGGAGCGGCATGATCCAGCACGGCCTGACGCGCATCATTCACGACATGGGCGTGGACCGTGAGGTGGTCGGGCTGTACTGCGCCACCACCGTCAACGCCGAGGAGCGCATCTCCCGGGGCGCGACCATGAAGTGGTACCTGCCGACCATCGGCGAGCACGGACGCGCCGAGCGCGCCACGGGCACGATCGTGCGCTACCCCGAGCTGCTCGAACGCATCCTCACGCCGCCGATCGGCACGCTGCTGTCGTTCACCGACGACGGCCATCCGGTCTGCAAGGACGGCACGGAGGAGCGCTCACCCAGCCTCGAAGCTGCGCAGCGTGGGCTCGCCGTCGCAGCACGCCACCTCGCACCACAGATCCGAGCCGACCATTCGCGCTGGGTCGACGACCTCGACTTCCGCACCACCCTGGCCGAGTCGATGGCGTCGGTGCTGCAGAATCCCGATCCGCGCCTGGCCGCAGCGCTCGTCGGCTGGGCGCACGACGACGTCGCCGGCACCGCTGCCGAGGGGCTGGGTGCCCAGTGGTTCGCCGACCTGCTGCCCTACGCCAACGTGCTGGACATCGACAAGGTCCCCCCGACCGAGGTGTTCTGGTTGCCCGGCATGGCGGCCGCCACCGGCGGCGCGCTCGCCGCCCAGCTCGACGCAGTCGATCGCGGGGCCGACCCCGACGCGCTCTGCCCGCCGTCGCCGCTGGGCGCCGCCACGGTCACGGTGTTCCCACGCAACAGCCTGCGCGCCGCATCCATGTCGAGCGACACACCGCGCACCAACCAGGAGGGCTGGTCCACCATCACCCACCGGTGCACCGTGCCGTCGGCTCGGTCGGTCACCATCGAACTCTGCTCGGCCGGCGGCGTGGTCGAGGTCGGTCTGCTGCGCGTCGAGATCGACCGCGACGGCACCACCACCGAGCTGCGCATCACCGACGCGGCACACGATGCACTCACCGTGGTGCTCGGCCGATGCCTCGGCGCGTTCACCATCGGCTTCGCGACGGGCGGGCACCTGCGCATCGCGTTGCCGGCTACGGCCGCCGACGACTCGTGCACGGTGCGGGTGAGCATCGCCTACCGAGGCATCGGCGCAGGCAGCACCGATCCACGCCTGGTCGGCCCGGCAACGTGGCGCCGTCTGCCACGACAGGCAACCATGACCGCGAAACAGTGGTTGCGTGGCCCTGCCCGCTGGGCCGCCGACTCGGCGCGGTCGCTACGCGCCCGAGTGCGCCGCTGAGTCGAACGGCATCCCCACCCGTTCCATCCGGTCGGGTCGACGCACCTCGAGCTCGGGGTGGTGATACGGGTCGTGGTCCAGCTGGGCGCCCCACTGGCTCCGGAGCTTCGCCCACTCGTCGTCGCGCGGCCCGCGCTCGCGGGTGCGGCCTTCGAAGTGGTACCAACTGGCGTCGGGCGTCCACAGAATGCGCCGCCCGCTGCGGCGCACCGCGAGGCAGAACCCGACGTCGTTGTAGTCGAGCGGGAAGTCCTCCGGGAAACCGCCGACGGCCTCGAACGTGTCGCGGTCCACCATCAGTGCGGCGGCGGTGACACCGGTGCATTCCCGCGTCACCATCAACCGGTGCCCCGGACCAGGATGGTCACCTGGCCAGGCGAGGAACGCGTGCAGCGGCTGCTCGTTGTAGACGTGACCCGCGTGTTGCAGGGTGCCGTCGTCGAACAGCAGCCGCGCCCCGACCGCGCCGACTCGACCGATCGCGCCCGGTACCACCGGGTCGGCGAAGTAGGCGGCCATCGTCCGCAGCGAGGCCGGTTCGATCAATTCGGTGTCGTCGTTCAACAACAGCAGCAGGTCGCCGGTCGCCGCGGCGACGCCGGCGTTGATCTTCTCGGAGAAGTTGAACGGTCGGGTCCACGGCAGCACCCGCACGCGTGAGGGGTCGAGCCGCTCCAGTGCCGCGACCACCCACGCCGGCGTGCTGTCGTCGGCGACGACCACCACTTCGATGTCGGGGTGGGTCGAGCGCTCCAGCAACGACGCCACGGCATGGACGACGAACGTGCGCTGGGCGGACCACACCCGGCCCGAGCCTCCTCGCGTCGGGATGACCACCGAGACCCGAGGGAAGGTGGTCGGCATGCGCCGCACCCTGACCACTCCCGCGTGGGTGGTCTCCTCGACATCGGCGACGATGCCGCAACGCGCCAGGTGCGCGGCGACCAGCGACCGTACTGTCGCGGTGCCGATGGGGGCGGTGGCGGGGCGTCGGGTCGTCACGCTCGGAAGACGGGCCATCGCGCACCCGCGTTCCATCAGTCGCAGCACCAGCGCGTACCTCGCTGCCTGCTCGTCGTCGGACACGTCGGCATCGACGAGCGGCGCGACCTCGTCGAGCACGACGTCGCGCACCATCAGCACACCGTCGATGGCGTCGGTGTGCCGCTGGTACTCGGGCGACAGCTCCGGCACGTAGCTGCGCGCCACCACGCCACCGAGGTCGTCGACCAGCTCGTGGTCCATGAACCAGGCGTCCACATCGGGTCGGCGACGTGACGCCTCGCGGAGTGCATCCGCGATGCCGACGCCCAACGTCTCGTCGGGCAGCACGCATGCACGCCAACCGGCGACACCGACCGCCTCGTGCTGCACCATCAGGAGTCGCCCCGCCCGAACGCGCGGCGAACGCGACGCCACACCCCCCGGCGGACGCGCAGCACCTGAGCGACACCGGCATTGCGACGCTCGGCGCGGTGCAACGAGCGCTCGAGCAGCAACACCTTCGCGCGCAGCTGACCCAACTCGGCCTCACGCAGCTTCGCATCGTCCGCGGCGGCAGCAAGATCGTCGCCGAGGTCGGCGTAGCTCCGCTCGTCGGGCCCGACCAGGGCCCGCAGCCGGTCGATCTCGTCCTGCATCGGGCGCACTCTAGCGATCTCGATGCGAGCCCGACGGGCGAGTGCCGTCCTACACTCGGCTCGATGCACCGCCTCCGAGACGCCCTCGTGTCCCGCTCGGCATGGCTGGTCGCGGCGGTCGCCGTCGTGGTGCTCGCCCACGTCCTCGGTTCTCCTCGCAACGTCGGCCCCGACGAGGCAAGTCACCAGGTGGCATCGGCAGCACTGGTGCGGGGCGACCGCAGCGGCACGCCCGTGCCCGGCAGCTCGACGGTCGAGGACTTCCAGGTTCCCGGCATGGTCGGCCTGCCGAAGCCGACCTGCTTCGCGTTCCACCCGGAGATTCCGGTGACGTGTGCACAGGTCGCGCTCACCACCGACACCCACACCATCGGCTCGTCGTCGCAGCACTACCCGCCGTTCGCGCTGGCGTTGCCCGGCGTGGCGTCGTTCGTCGCCTGGGCGGGCGGCTACGCCTACCTGGCCCGCATCCTGTCGGCGGCCATCCCGGTGGCGTTGCTGTCGGCCGCGCTGCTGCGCGTGCGCCACCGACGCAGCTCGCTCGCCACCGTGGCGCTGCTGGCGGGAGCGACGCCGATCGCCTGGTTCACGCTCGGCGTGCTGAACCCGTCGGCAGCGGCGATCGCCGGCGCCGCGGCCATCTGGTCGGGCCTGGCCACCATGGACGACGACGAGCAGTTGCCGTGGCTCGTGGTGCTCGGCTGGGCCGCCCTGATCACTGCGCGCCGTGACGGCCCGTACTGGGCGACCGTCGTCGTCCTCCTCGCTGCCGTGCTGCTGCGCACCCAACCGTGGCAGTGGATCGCTCGCGCCTCGCGCAGCCGTCAGGCGGTGCTGGCCCTCGCCTGGCTGGGTGCGTTGGTGAGCGTCCGCACCGACACCAGCTCGTCGTTCCCTCTGGTCATGGCTGCCACCCCGGTGGCCGTCCTCGTCGTGCCGCCCGTCGTGGTGCGCCTGCATCGCATGTCACGCCTGGTGCTGGCCGCCGTGGCGGTTGCCGTCGCCGGCGTCGGCGCGATTGCATTGCTGGCCCTGTCGCCGAAGTCGATCGGGGGCGGCTATCTGGTACGCCTCGTCGAGGCCACGGGCGAGCACCTGTACCAACTGGTCGGTCGCCTCGGCACCCTCGACGCCAGCGCACCGCTCACCTCGGTGTTGCTGTGGTGGGCCTTGCTGGGTGGCGTCGCCGCGCTGGCACTGTTGTTCGCTCCGCACCACTTCCGCGTCGGGCTGCTGCTGCTCGCGGTCGTCATCGTCTCGGCCTGGTTGCTCGAGATCGGTTCGGGCAATCGCACGGCCACCTACTGGCAGGGCCGCTACTCGCTCCCGGCCACGATCGCGTTGCCGTTCCTGCTCGCGCTCGCTGCGGAAGGCCGCCTCGACTCGATCCGTCGCGGCGCGCAGCAGTCGCTCGCCACCGTGCTCGCCGTCGGTACGTGGTGGGTGTGGAACGCGACGTTCTACGCCGCGCAGCGCCGCTGGGCGGTCGGCTCCGGCGGCAGTTGGTTCCCGTGGCGGTGGGACACCTGGGGTGCGCCGTTGCCGCCCGCACTGGTGCTGTTCGTGCACGCGCTGGCATCGGCCGCGCTGCTCGTCGCCGTGCTCGGCGCGCGGCCGCAGCCTGCCGAGGTGGATGCATGAGCCGCCAGCACGGCAGCGAGTTCCCGCCCGCCATCGAGCGTGTGGTGCAGACCGCGCACGGGCCGTTGGCGTGGCTGTGGGACCGCGGTTTCCGCATCCTGTTCGCCCTCGATGCGATCGCCCTGTACGGGGCGATGGTCCTGTTCAACATCATCCGCTTCGGCACCGACTGGCCCACGTACCCGACGTCGCACTACGTGGTGGGCTTCGCGATCGCGACGGCCATCCAGCTCACGGTCAACTACTTCGGCGGGCTGTACGAGCGCGAACCCCGTTTGGGCACGCGCCCGTGGCTGCCACGGGTGACGCTCGCCGTCGCGTTCGGTACCGCGATCGACGCGCTGGTGGTGCTGCTCACCGACCGCTCCCTCATGCCCCGCGGCAACCTCGTCGCGCTGTTCGTGGTCGGCAGCGTGGTGCTCAGCGTGAACCGCCACATCTCGCGTCGCCTGGCCAACCGCCGTCAGGGGCCGAGTCGTGTCCTCCTCCTCGGCGCACACGACTCGGTGGACCTGGCACTCGCCCACTTCGACGAGATCGACGGCAAACGCGACGCGGTCATCGTGGGCACGGTGCACACCGCCGACGGTTTGCTCGACGCCGTCCGCGAGTTGGAGCCCACCGACCTGTTGCTGCTCGACCTGGCGGCGTTCAGCGCCGTCTTCCCCGAGCCCCTCACCACCATCGACGAGGACGGCATCGGTATCCACCAGCGCGTCAGCGCACAGGAGACGCTGCTCGGTCTTCGGTCCGTCCACCAGATCGCCGGACTGCCGTTCACCCGCATCCGCACTCACCTCATGTCGTCGCATCAGGTGCGCCTGAAGCGCATTCTCGACGTCATCCTGGTGCTCGCCTGCTCGCCGATCATCGTTCCCGTCGTCGGCCTCCTCGCCCTGTATGTGCGGGTTCGCGCCGGGTCGCCGGTGCTCTACCGGCAGATGCGCGTCGGGCGGCACGAGCGGCACTTCTCGATGGTGAAGTTCCGCACCATGCGCACCGATGCCGAGTCGGAAGGTCCGCAGCTCGCGACACGCAACGACAGCCGGGTCGTCCCCGGTCTGGGCTGGATGCGATCCACGCGGGCCGACGAGCTGCCCCAGCTGTGGAACGTGTTGAAGGGCGAGATGTCGCTGGTCGGCCCGCGGCCGGAACGCCCCGAGCTGACCGCCGAGATCGAACTGGTGGTGGCGGGGTACGCCAGGCGCAACCAGTTGGCGCCGGGGCTCACCGGCCTGGCCCAGGTGCAGGGTCGCTACGACACCCACGCCGACTACAAGCTCGGCTACGACCTGCAGTATGCAGTGAACTGGTCGGTCGTGCTCGACATCCAGATCCTGTTGCGCACCGTCTGGGTGGTCGTAGCCCGTCGTGTCTGAGTCGTCTGCGAACGCCGAGTGGCCCACCGTGTCGGTCGTCGTCCCCGTGTTGAACGAGGCGCGTCACCTCCGCGACGCGGTGTCGGCCATCCTTCAACAGCAGTACCCGCGGCCGTTCCGCGTGTGCCTCGCGGTGGGGCCGAGTACCGACGGCACCGAGGCCATCGCCGCCGAACTCGCCGCCGCCGAGCCGCGAGTGATGGTGGTGCCCAACCCCACCGGCCGCACCCCTGCTGCACTGAACCTGGCCTTCGACGCCACCGACAGCGAGGTCGCCGTGCGGGTCGACGGACACAGCGAGCTGTCGCCCGGCTACATCCGCCGTGCGGTCGAGACCATGCAACGAACCGGGGCGGTGAACGTGGGCGG
>JANMFL010000447.1:0-4865 GCA_031377945.1 Acidimicrobiaceae bacterium
GCTGGTCACCGTCCGCCTCGTGCAACGCCACGACTTCTCCAGGAGCGCCAACAGTGAGTGACTCGACCAACCGCATCATGGCCCTCGCCCGCCACGAGTACCGGTCGGCCGTGCGCAGCAAGATCCTGATCGTCCTGCTCGGCATTCTCGTCGCGGTCACTGCTGCCTCGGTGTACATCGCGTCGGTCGACTACGCCAGCAAACTCGCCGACTACCAGGCCTACGTCGACGCCGCGAAGACCAGCGGACTCGACCGCATCGCACCATCGCCGCTCGCTGCGCTCTCCCTGCTCCGAGGGGCGTTCGAGTACCTCGAGATCATCGGCGCCGTGATCGCGATCGCGCTCGGTTACCTCACCGTCTCACGAGAGCGATCCAACCGGACCCTGCCACTCATCCGGTCACGGCCCGTCACCTCCGGCGAACTCGCAACGGGCAGCCTCCTCGGCGCACTCGGCGTGATCGCCACCCTCGTCGGGGTCACCGCCGTCGTCGGTGTGCTCGGCGTCGGCGTCATCGGCCACGACTGGATCAACGCCACCCAAGCGCTCCAATTGTTCCTCGCCTACATCGCCGCGATCGTCTACATGGGCGCCTTCTACTGCCTCGGTGCGATCGCCACCGCCAAATCGCGAGTCGCCGCCAACGGGCTCATGATCGCCCTCGGCATCTGGCTCGTCGTCGTGCTCGTCCTGCCCCAGATCGGCGACACCATGGACGCCGACAACCAGATCCCCGGCGGCCTGTTCAAAGCACTCGGCCTCGGCCACGACGGCGAAGTGCAGATCCTCACCCACTTCACCACCTACGAACGCATCCGCACCTGGACCGAAGAAGCGTCGCTCGCCAAACACTTCGAACGCTTCTCGTTCGCGATGACCGACGTCAAGGAGCGCTACCGCCCCTTCAGCCTGCCGTGGCTGCTCGGACAGACACGCAACGACATCGGGTGGCTCATCGCCTACTCCGCTGCCCTCTACGCCGGCCTGCGCCGCACCTTCCGCACCCAACCGACCATCCCCCAAGGAGGAACACAATGAACCCCACCACCCACACCCGCCACACCAAGCGCCTTCGCGCCGCCCTGCTCACCGCGGGACTCCTCGCCGGCGGCGGCGCACTCGCCGCCTGCGGCGGCAGCTCCAGTTCGACGCCGACGACCCAAGCGGCGACCACCCCCACCGGCGGCTCCGCCGCATCGAACACCGCCGACACCACCAGTGCAACCACGGCCGTCCCACCCGCAGGCACCGATGCAGGCACAACCGCCCCCTCCGGCGGACCGGTCCTCCCGGTCGCCGACAACCCGATCAGCAACACCTCCACCGTGCAATCGTTGAAGGTCGACTCCGTGCTCGTCGAGAACAACGTCGACAGCTCCGGCAAGACCGCCAGCGACCACCTCGAGATCGCGCTCACCAACACCGGCACCACCGAGCTCACTGCGTTCGAGGTCTTCTACACCTTCACCGACCCGACCACGAACGTCACCGAGAACTACTACGCCACACTCCCCGCCGACTTCACGATCCCCGCCGGCGGACAACGCACCGCACACTTCGACAACACCGGCGCACCCGACCACTTCCCCGTCAACGAATTCAGCCTCTATTACACCGACACCAACGCACTCGACGTGTCCGTCACCGTCAGCGCCACCGACACCGCCATCCAGACCACCACCCTCCAGAAGGACGCCGGCGGCGCTGAGGCCGCCGACTGACGGAACCGTTCGGTGGCGGCCACCCCATCCGCCGGGCCGAGTGCCGCGGCACCCACACAGTCCGTATCGAGCGTGCGGGTGCCGGCCTCCCGTTGCGAATTCCTGGGCTTCGAGCGGCCTCCTCGTGGGCCTCCGCTCCGTCGGATTTCCGCGAGTGCGGAACGCGGTCCTGGGCCGACTCTGACAGGGCGTGACATCGCGGGCTGCTTGTGCAGGAATCGTGGAGGAATTCGCGCTGCACTGTCCTACCACCTGTCCTACCATCCGTCCTACCATCGCATCATGGCTCAGCGACAGAAGCGATCGATCTCACTCCCTGCCGACCTCGCCGACGCCATCGACCAGGCCGCCACAGCAGAAGGCACGACGGTCAGCGCGTGGATCGCCGAGACCGCCGCGCACCGACTGCGGTCGATGCGGGCCGTCAGGGTGTCGCCGAGTGGGAGCGCCATCACGGCGCACTCACTCCGGACGAGATCGCCGACGGGATCACCTCGACGCTGACCTGCCCCTCGCTGGGAAGCGGGTCCTGACAGTTCACTCCCAAGGCGCACGAACCGGGGACAGCCCGATCCTCGGGCTACGCCCCCGGCCGAAGTCTGGGAGTGATGCCGAACATTGGGCCCGACGACGTGGCCGACTGAAGGCCGCTGCCGTCGCGCTGGATGATCGCCAACGTCGGATCACCGAACCCGGTGCCCCGGACAGCCGTGAAGGTGATCCGGGCACCGTCTGGAGTCCAGGTGGGCAGCACTGCTCGCGTCTCACCAGCGCCGAATTTGGTCAGCTGCGTGATGTCGGACCCGTCGGGTCGAACGGTGAACAGATTGGACGGGCCTTTTTCGAGCTGCGCCCAAGGTCGGGACGAGAACACGATGAGATCCTCGGTCGGATGCCAGTCCGGGTAAGTGGCCCACAACGACCAGTCCGTGATCACCCTCGGCGTCGGCACCGGGTCGCGTCGGTCGACCACAGCGATGGCAGTCTCGGCGAGCTCGCCTGCGGCGGTCCAGTGCGACAGCTCGAGCGCAATACGCTGCCCGTCGGGAGACCACCTGGGCTCCCTCAACCGGTCGGTCCCCGCCGCGGTCACCAGCGTCGTGACGACCCTGGTCTCCACATCCATCAAGCGAATACTGAAGTCCGGTACGCCATCGTTCTCGACGAACTCCTTGAAGGCGATCGTCGAGCCATCGGGCGACCACGCCGGATAGTCCACCTCCACGCACGGCAGGACACAGTCGAGCACCCGCTCGGCCCCCGTGCCATCGGGCTGCGAGATCCAGAGATCACGGGTGAGCATCTCGGGCGGCTTGGCATCGTCGGTTGCGTCGTCGACAGCAAAGGCGAGGAGCGAGCCGTCGGGGCTCCAGTCGGGATGCGCCTGCTGCCCACCCTTCGAGAGCGGGACCTGAGGAGTAGCCCAGTGATCATCGCTGCCATCGGGTCTGACCAAACGAATACCCATTCCGTCATTGCCATCGTCCACGGGCGCCAGGTACACGATCCACGGATCCCCTGGAGCGAGGGGGATCGGGACGAGTTCGGTCGTCGTCGTCTCCGCCACTGTGGTCGGGGCGGTCGAGCTCGGCACAACCGGTTCCGTCGCCGTGCTCCCGCCCGTCGATGATTGATCTCCGGAGGTTTCGCCGGAACTACACGCCGCGGTCAGCACCGCCACACCTGCAAGCCACCAGATCCCACGCATGGTCCCCCCTCTATGGAGCCCTGGCTGATGGTCGGCCCACCAGCACGTACTACACACGAATCAGCAATCGATCTGGTTTACGCGGCTGGGGCGGCTCTGTCTTTCGAGCCGGCGGATTTCTCGCGATCGGTGAGCGCGGAACACTTCAGGCTCCCGACCCGGCGCAAGATGAGGAAGACACAGGTGACATCGTCGCGACAAGTAGCTACACTCGACTTCATGAAGGTAGCCACATCGACACGGATCGAAGTCGGGGTGCGCGACCTCAAGAACAACCTCAGTCGCTACCTCGATCAGGTCGAGGCGGGCGTCGAGGTCGTCGTGACCGACCGCGGTCGACCCATCGCCCGGCTCAACGGCATCGCCGATGAGCCGACGGACAAACTCGCCGCGTTGATCGAAGCCGGTCTGGTGAGACCTCCGACGTCGAAGGTGCGCCAACGTCCGGTGCCACTGCACGCATCTGGCTCGGTCAGCGAACTGGTGGCCGAGCAACGCCAGTGATCACCTACGTCGACACGTCCACGCTCATCAAGTTGCTCATCGACGAGGTCGGCACAGCGGAGGCCGCGGCGATCTGGGACGAGGCGGACACGCTCGTCACCGTCAGGGTCGCTCACGTCGAGGCCCGCGCCGCGCTCACTGCGGCCCGGCGACAGCGTCGCATCACCGCCGCCGTGTCTCGCAGTGCAGTCGCGGGCCTGGAGGTGTTGTGGTCGCAGTTGTCCGTGGTCGAGATCGACGAGGATCTGATGCGACTGGCCGGCGATCTGGCCGAGGCACACGGCTTGCGCGGCTACGACGCCGTGCATCTCGCCGCGGCACACCTCGTGGGTGCCGGAGTGTTCAGCAGTGCCGATCGCCGCCTGTGCGAAGCAGCGAGTACAACGGGCTTTCACATCGCCAATCCCGTCGATGCCGCCTCGCCCCAGATCGAGGCCAGGACGGCGGTCGAGATGAGCGATGATCCGACGTCACCCGCCACGAAGGATTCGGGCGTGCGCGGCATCCCCGTCCCAGCCACGTCACAGCGGCTCGATGACGCGAGTGACGGCCATCGGGTGAGCGGGTACACGATTCAAGAGCTCACAGCCGCGTACAAGGACTGGATGTCCACCGACGGCTGGGACTTCGACGCGGAGAACAGCCACCTCGACCCGTACCTGTCCGAGGAGCGACCACACATCGGCTACATCACCCAGTCGATCTACGTGAAGCCGACCACGCCACCGACCACGATCGCCCTCATCATCGGCAACTTCGATGGCAAGCCGGGCAACAAGCGAGATCTCAAGGTGTACGTGACACAGACACCCGACGACGAGCTCCCCCGCCGCTCCGTGCAACTCAGTTGGGCCAACGACACCACCTGACCCATCAGGAGACAGGCCGGATCACATCCGGCGGTCGACGCGCGGAACTGGCTCTTCGTGG
>JANMFL010000160.1:0-11298 GCA_031377945.1 Acidimicrobiaceae bacterium
TGGGTCGCCGACGCCGACGACCTGACCGTGCAACACACGTTCCGACTCCGACCCGACGGCGGCGAGGGCGTCGGTCCGAGCGGCCACCCTGCCGATCGTTTCCGGACCTGGAAGGAAGACCTGCTGGCCCACTGACGTATCGTGGAAGCGATGGTTGCAGGCCTTGCCGGCATGGTGCCGGCGTCACTTCCCGAGTGCCACGAGACGGCCCTGATCCGGCCCGACGGTCGCCCGACGCCCGCGTTTCGTGAGCGGCTGCGGCGAATCCCGTCGTGGCGCAACCTCGGCTCGGTCGTGTTCCTCTACCTGCAGACGGGCGGGGTCGTGTGGGCCACGGTCGCGTGGGGCCCGTGGAGTTGGCCGTTCACGTTCGTGCTCATGGGCCGCGCCTTCGCACAGTTCGCGTCGCTCATGCACGAGGCCGCCCACCGGCTGTTGTTCCGCAACAAGCGCGCCAACGACGTCGTCGGCCGCTGGCTGCTGGGGTACCCCTCCTTGACGTCCACCGACGCGTATCGCCGGGTGCACATGGCCCATCACCGCGACGAGTTCGGCCCCGACGAGCCCGACATTCCGTTGTACATCGGCTACCCGGTCGGCGCGGCGAGCTTCCGACGCAAGCTCACCCGCGACGCGACGGGCCGTACGGGCATCAAGCTGATGCGCGGCCTGCTGTCGTCGGCGAGGTCGAAGGATCAGCGCGTCCGGCGCACCTTCTGGAAGATCATGGCCGTGCAGGCCGTGCTGCTCGGCGCAGCGATCGCGAGCGGCCACTGGTGGCTCTACCCACTGTTCTGGCTGGCGCCGTACCTCACCGTGTGGCGGGTCATCAACCGATTGCGGTCGGTGGCCGAACACGGCGGCATGCAACGGTCGCCCGATCGCCGGGAGAGCACCCACACCGTGCGTCAACACGCCGTCGCTCGAACGCTGCTCGTTCCGTACCGCATCGGCTGGCACCTCGCCCATCACGTCGACTCGGGAGTCCCCTTCCGCAACCTCCCCGTGCTGCACGACGCGCTCCGCGAAGCCGGCTACGTGGACGACTCGTTCGAGTACTCGTCGTACCCGGCCATCTGGCGCGCCCTGCGCGCCGAGCCGGCGGGAGCCAGATGACCGCCCACATGCACGAGTGGGACGCCGAGACGGACGTGTTCGCCCACTCGGTCATCGGCTACGCCATCGAACGCCTGCAGTTCCCCAAGGACACGCGTTGGGGTGCGCAGCCCGCTGACGCATTGGCGTCCGTCCTCGCCCGCACGGTCACCCCCGACGGCATCGGCGGCCTGGAAGCACTGCGTGTCTTCCGCGACGTGCTCATGCCCGCCTGCCGCCCGATGGACGACCCGATGAACCTCGCCTACGTGCCGACGGCCCCGTCGAACGCGGCGACGATGTTCGACCTGGTGGTCAGCGCATCGTCGATCTTCGGTGGCAACTGGGAGGCCGGAGCAGGGGCCATCGCCGCCGAGAACCAGGCCCTGCGCTGGCTGGCCGACCTGGCGGGCTTCCCCGACACGGCCGGTGGGGTGTTCGTCAGCGGCGGGTCCGCAGCGAACCTCAGCGCGCTCGTCACCGCCCGACACGCCCACGAACAACGGCACGGCCGACCGGCTCGGTGGACCGTCGCGTGCACCGACGAGGTCCACGCATCGGTCCGGGCCGCGGCTCGAGTGATGGACGTGGACGTGCTGGCGGTACCCACCGACGCCCGCGGTCGACTCACCGGGGCGGCGCTCGAGACCGCGATCGCCCGCCACGGCAGCGTGTTCGCCGTCGTGGCCACCGGTGGCACCACCAACGCCGGCGCCATCGACGAACTCGATGCCATCGCCGACGTCTGCGCCGCCCACGACCTGTGGCTGCACGTCGACGGGGCCTACGGCCTGGCCGCACTGTGCAGCGGCATCGCCCGCCCTCGGTTCCACGGCATCGAGCGCGCCGACAGCTTCGGCGTCGACCCGCACAAGTGGCTGTTCGCCCCCTACGACTGCGCCGCCCTGATGTACCGCGACCCCACACTGGCCGCCGCTGCGCACGCGCAGCACGGCGACTACCTCGACGCCATCGATCGCGGCGAGTGGAACCCCAGCGACTACGCCTACCACCTGTCGCGTCGCGCCCGCGGTCTGCCGCTGTGGTTCAGCCTGGCGACGTACGGCACCCGCGCCTACACCGAAGCGGTCGACAGCGCACTGCGCACGACCCGAGCACTCGCCGACGACGTCGCCGCACGGCCCGGCTTCACGCTGCTGCTCGAGCCCGAGTTGTCGGTGCTCCTGTTCACCGTCGATGGCTGGTCGAAGGAGCAGTACCTGGCCTGGAGCCGCGAGAAGGCCCGCAATGGTGTCGCGCTCGTCGTCCCCACCTCGTGGAAGGGCGGCTCGTGCCTGCGCCTGTGCATCATCGATCCGCGCACCCGGCTCGACGCCGTGACCGCGCTGCTCGACGATCTGGCGGAAACAACCTGGTGACCGGGGTTTCCACTATGGCCATAGTGGAAATACACTGGCCATCGTGAGCGAGCTCTTCCGCATCGACAACCTCCACGCCCGACCCGTCACTCCGGAGGGCGAGTCCGGCGAGGCCGCCGACATCCTGCGCGGCCTGTCCCTGACGGTCGACACCGGCGAGGTCCACGCCATCATGGGCCCCAACGGCTCGGGAAAGAGCACCCTCGCCAGCACCCTGCTCGCCAGCCCCGAGTACGAGGTCACCGACGGTCGAGTCTTCTTCCAGGGCGACGACATCACCGACTGGCCTACCGACGTGCGCGCCAAGGCCGGCATGTTCCTCGCCTTCCAGTACCCGCAGGAGATCCCCGGCGTCTCGGTCATCAACTTCCTGCGCCAGGCGCTGTCGGCCCGCAAGGGCATCGACCTGTCGGTGCTCGAACTCCGTCTCGCCACCATGGACTGGATGAAGCGCCTCGGCATGGACAGCTCGTTCGTCGACCGCTACCTCAACGAAGGGTTCAGCGGCGGCGAGAAGAAGCGCAACGAGGTCATGCAGATGGCCATCCTCGAGCCCGAGCTCGCCATCCTCGACGAGACCGATTCGGGTCTCGACATCGACGCGCTGCGCATCGTCGCCAAGGGCATCCGCGAGATCCGCGTCGACCGGCCCGAGATGGGCGTCGTGCTGATCACCCACTACCAGCGCCTGCTCGACGAGCTGCAGCCCGACCACGTGCACATCATGGTCAACGGGCGCATCGTCGCCAGCGGTGGCATGGAACTGGCCGCCCAACTCGAGCGCGAGGGCTACGAGGCCTTCCGGTGAACCCGACCTTCGACGTCGCCGCGATCAAGGCGCAGTTCCCGTTGCTGCAACGCGAATTGAACGGCGCTCCCCTGGTGTACCTCGACTCGGCGAACACGGCGCAGAAGCCGCAGGTGGTGATCGACGCGATGACCACCTTCATGGAACAGCACTACGCGCCCATCAACCGCAGCGCGTACCAACTGGCTGCCGAGGCCACCGATCACTTCGAGGGCGCCCGCACCAAGGTCCGCCACTTCATCAACGCTCGCCGCGACCACGAGGTGGTGTTCACCAAGAACGCCACCGAGTCGCTGAACCTCGTCGCTCACTCCTGGGGACGGGCCAACCTCACCGAGGGCGACATCGTCGTGCTCACCGAGATGGAGCACCACGCGAACATCGTGCCCTGGCACATGCTCGTGCAGGAGAAGGGCATCGTGCTGCGGTGGCTGCCGATCACCGCCGACGGACAACTCGACCTGACCACGCTCCCCGAACTGCTCGACGGCGCCAAGGCGTTCTCGTTCACCGCGATGAGCAACGTCCTCGGGACGATCACCCCGGTCCAGCAGTTGTGCCAGGCCGCCCACGACGCCGGCGCGATCGCGATCGTCGACGGCTGCCAGTACGTCCCCCACAACGTCACCGACGTGCAGGCGTGGGGGGCCGACTTCCTCGCCTTCAGCAGCCACAAGCTCTGCGGTCCGTCGGGCATCGGCGTGCTGTGGGGTCGCGAGGAACTGCTCGATGCGATGCCTCCGTTCCTGGGCGGCGGCAACATGATCGCCGACGTCCGCTTCGATGGCTTCACCACTGCGCCGCTGCCCGCCAAGTTCGAGGCCGGCACCCCGCCCATCACCGAGGCGGTCGGTCTCGGTGCGGCGATCGACTTCCTGAGCGGCATCGGCATGGCCAACATCCGCCAGCACGAGATCGACATCGCGCAGTACGCGATGGCCACGCTCAGCGAACGATTCGGCGACGACATCACGCTGCACGGCCCGGCCAACGTCGAGGTCCGCGGCGCGACGTTCAGCTTCGCCTTCCGCGACATCCACCCGCACGACCTCAGCCAGGTGCTCGACCAGCGCAACGTCTGCGTGCGCGCCGGCCATCACTGCGCGAAGCCGTTGATGCGTCTGCTCGGTGTGAACGCCACCGCCCGAGCCAGCTTCTACCTGTACAACGACAACGACGACGTCGATGTGTTGGCCGACGCGCTGGACTGCGCAACGGATATCTTCGGGTTCTGAGAGGAGCCTCACATGCCCGGCTTGGAAGACCTGTACCGCGAGATCATCCTCGATCACCACCGCAACCCTCGCAACCGTGGCGAACTGGCACCGCCCGCTTCGCACGCCATCGGCCACAACCCGTTGTGCGGTGACGAGATCTCCGTCTACCTGCAGGTCGACGACGGCATCATCACCGACGTCAAGGTCGGCGGGCAGGGCTGCAGCATCTCGCAGAGCTCGGCCAGCATGATGAGCCAGGCCATCAAGGGCAAGCCCGTCGACGAGGTACGCGCCCTCGTGCGCCGGTTCAAGGGCCTGATGAGCATTCCCGACGAAGAGGGCAACACCATCGAGCCCGACCCCGCGGTCAAGCTCGGCGATCTCGAGGCGTTGCAGGGCGTGGTGAAGTTCCCCGTGCGCATCAAGTGCGCGATCCTCGGTTGGAACACGCTGCTCCAGGCGCTCGAGCAGAGCTGAGATGCAGGCGTACTTCGACGACATCGTCCCCCACCCCGACGGCGTCGACCCGCTGGAAGATCTCGTCCACGAGCGCGCCTATGTCGTGCGCGCCTACCGCAAGGACGCCACCACACTCGTGCTGCGCGGCGCCGTGCGCGACCAGAAACCGCCGGGCCAGTACATCCCCACCGACCCCGACCCGCTGACGGTGCACCACATGATCGTCGACCTCACCATCTCGGTGCCGTCGCTCGAGATCATCGACGCCAACGCGGCACTCGAGACCCACCCGCATGCGGCTTGCCCGCGCATCGAGGACCACTACCAGCACCTCATCGGGCTCTCCATCGCCCGCGGGTTCACCCACAAGGTGCGCGAACTGTTCGGCGGCCCTCGGGGGTGCACCCACACCACCGCGCTGCTGCAGGCGATGGCCCCGGTGGCCATCCAGTCGATGTGGTCGTTCCGCGTCATGGCGGCACGAGAGGGCAACACCGGCGGACCCGGCGGACCCGACTTCGCGTCACCGGAGTCGCGCATGCAGGCCATGGCGATGAACGTGAACACCTGCCACATCTGGGCCGAGGACGGCGATCAGGTACGCAGCATCCTGGCCGGCGAGCCGCTGGAAGTGCCCGTGTGGATCGTGAAGCGCTTCAACGAACTCGGCCTCGACCCCATGTCGTGGCGCAACAGCGACTGATCAGCGCCGCGCCGCGATCTCGCCCAGCCGCGCCTTCACCAACGTGCGCACCGTGGCCAGTGGCAGCGGCTGGTCGACGGGGAACTTCAACGTGCCTTTCCCCGCAGGCGTGCCGCCCTTCAGCGGACCGGTCGCGGCGAGGGTGCTGGCACTGCAGGGGAAGTACGAGCAGTGCTGTTTGAAGCCCTCGTACGACGCGACGAGCGCACCGTCGACGATGAACGACGGCATGTTGTACTTGATGCCCTCGTCGGCGTCGGGAAGCACCTTGCGCAGGTGGGCGCGCACCACCCGCAAGGTGGAACGTTGTGGTTCCGGCACCGTGTCGAGGTGCGCCTCGACGGCGGCGATTCCGCTGAGCTCCGCAGAGGCCATCTCGTCACCGTACCTCTCGATCGATGCGCATCACGGCACACTCGTCGTCGTCGAACCAGCGCACTTCGACGTGTCGAAACCCCATCCGCTCGTAGAACGCGTCTCCTCCTCCGCGGCGTCGAAGAGCTGGAGGAAGCCCATCGGTTCGCCGTCAGCCTCGGCGATCAGCAGTTCCCTCCAGGGCACCGAGCGCGGAACCTCGAGTTCCCAATCGAACTCGTCGTCCTCACCGGACGATGCAGCAGCGGGATGTCGTCCACGGCCGCCGGTCGCAGTCGAACGTCCATGCGCGGATGATAATGACGGCAGACGAATCACGGGGGTACGGCAATGGCAGAGTTGGACGGAATGGTGGCGATCGTGACGGGCTCGTCGAGTGGCATCGGCGAACGCACGGCACAACGGCTCTCGGAACTCGGCGCCAGCGTCGTCGTCAACTCCTCCAGCAGCGTCGCCGCGGGCCAGGCCGTTGCCGACGCCCTACCCGGCGAGTCGCTGTACGTCCAGGGCGACATCAGCGACCCGGCCCAGTGCCAGGCACTGCTCGATGCGACGATCGCTCGGTTCGGGAAGCTGGATCTGCTGGTGAACAACGCCGGCTGGACCACGCTCGTACCGCACCACGACCTCGACGCGCTCACCGACGAGATCTTCCGCAAGACGTTCGAAGTGAACGTCTTCGGCACGTGGAACCTGACCAAGCTCGCCATGACGTTGCTCCAGGCCAGCGACGACGGACACGTCGTCACCATCACCTCCGTCGCCGGCGTCCGCCCGGTCGGTTCCTCGATCGCCTACTCCATGAGCAAGGCAGCCCTGAACCAGATGACGCGGCTGCTCGCCAAGAGCCACGGTCCGGTCCGTGTGAACGCCGTGGCGCCAGGCCTGGTCGAGACGCCCTGGACCGCCGACTGGTCCGCCCAGCACGCCGGGGTCAAAGCCATCACGCCGCTGCACCGTTCGGCCACGCCCGACGATTGCGCCGAGGCAGTACTGGCGCTGGTGCGCAACAAGTACGTCACCGGCGAGGTCTTCGTGATCGACGGCGGCCTCACCCAGATCTCCTGAGCCCCGGAGTCCCCGACCGCGACTACCCTTGGACAATGGTCAGTCCGAACCCGGCCGGGACGCTGATGGGGCCCGGTGACACCGACACCGGGATGCCCGCCATCATGGGCTTCTTCTTCTTCGTGTTCATCGTCGTGGTGATCGCGTCGATCGTCGTGGCATTGCTCAAGTTCTCGCGGACCCGACAGATGGCCATCGACAAGGGCGCCACCGAGGATGAGGCCCTTGCGGTTGCCCTGTCGGGCGACGTGGGCACTGCCGCTGCGTTCGTGAAGCCGGCGACCGCTCGTCCGGCGTCGGAGCGAATGCGCGAGGTTCGTGCGTTGCAGTCTCAGGGCCTGATCACGGATGCGCAGGCCGAAGCGCGCGTCGCCGAAATTCTGAAGTCGATCTAGGTCAGTGCTCAGGCGCGAAGCTCGCGGCGTACTGCGGGTCGTCGAGCTCGCGGAGGAACTGCCAGCGGAGTCGACAACGAAGTGCGTCGAGTGGCGTGATGCGCTGTTCGGGGCGTGGCGATGGATGCCCGTGCAGGTCGGGGTGTCGGTTGTGCGGGATGCACTCGGAAGCGCCGTTGAACTGGCTCGTCGGCCCGCCCCGGGCTGCGGGTGTTCGATGGTCGACATCGCCGTCGACGGCCGGCGTGGGGCACACCGACTCGTGCTGACAGCGACGGTCGCGCACCAGGATGGCACGGCGCAGGTTGCCACGGAACGTGCGCTGCTTCGACGTGGCGAGCACGACTTCGGAACCGTCGAACAGAAAGTGCTGCATGACCGCCGTGTCGATGAACGGCTCGAGATCGTCGGGGCCGACCACCGTGCCCGAAGCGAGTTCGCACAGACGGCGCGCGGTCTCGTCGCCCACGATCACCTGGAACGACGGTCGAGCTGTTGCGCCGGTGGCATTGATCGATCGGGTTGCCATGCGCACCAGGGCTGCAGCGCGTCGCTGAGCCGGCGTGCGCCGCACGCCCGCCGTACGGTCCTCGAGCAGGATCTCGCGGACTAGCCGTTCCAGCTCGGGAGCGACGATCTCGAGGTCGATGGGAACCAGGTGGCCATGGATGTCGCCCTCGCCCGTCAGCGCGGAACGCGACAAGAACAACGCCGACGCCTCGCCTCGCTCGCGGCGGACGCCGAGCTGATCGTCGGCCAACGCCGCCCAGTACTGCACCACCCGACGTGCGTCGTCGAACAGCTTCAGCGCTGCGCACTGCTCGACCAGCAATGCCTCGCTCTGCAGGAACAACTCGAACCGCCTGCCGGCTGCGCGTTGGACGAACAGGTCGACGTGGTCGATCGACAGGCGAGCTTCGAGCACGGCTCGACGGGTGTGCGGCATGCGCGCCAGCCACCTGGCCCGACGCAACTCGTGTCGCACCACTGCGTGATCCCGATGCGCGTCGCGGCCGAGAGCCAGCTGCGGGCGCAGCGAACCGTCGGCTCGCCACTCGCCTCGACCGACCCATTCGTTCGCCACCGACGCCGCGGCGACAGCGAATCGTGACTGCTCAGCCTGGAGACGGATGGTGAGGTCACGGAGTTCAGCCGACGAGCAGACCGAGCCGTCGATCGCGAGCAGCTGGTCGACGAGACCGTGCAACTGATCGAGGAGTTCGGCCGGCGAGGACATGTGTGCATCGAACCAGAGGGGTGTGACGAGGTTCGCTCGAGGTGGTCGGGATCGGCACGAGATCATGACGTTGGTCCCTGATGAACTGGCCCTCGGCGCTGCGAACCTGGAGGGCGCAGCGGAGGAGACCCAGCATGAACAGCATGGATTCCGGAGACACCACGTTCCACGGGGCAGACGCATCGGTGCTCACCTACCTGACCGGCGACGTCGTCATGATCGCTGTCGCGTCGTCGGTGCACGATGCCGCTCGAGCGATGGCCGAGGCGAGCGTCGGCGTGGTGCTGATCGGCACCCACGACGACGTGAAGGCGTTGGTGTCGGAACGCGACGTCGTTCGTGCCGTGGCAGCTGGGCTCGACCTCGACGCGATTGCTGCGCTGGACATCGGCACGACTCGACTGATCTGGATCGACGCCGGCAACACCATCGGAGATGCCGCCGAGGAGATGATGGAGGACTACGTCCGCCACGTGCTGGTGCGCGGCACCGACGGCCTGGTCGGCGTGCTCTCCATCCGCGACGTCCTGTCCGCCTACATCACCTGACCGCGTCGGGCACGACTACTCCACGAAGATGCAGAACTCGTGACCGACGGGGTCCTGCACGACACGCCACTCGAAGCCGTTGTCGAGCCGGTTGACCTTGTGCACCCGGCCACCGAGGCGCTCGATCGTTGCGGTTGCGAGGTCGAGGTCGTCCACCGCGACGTCGAGGTGCACGTGGGTGGTGGGGACGGAGCGTTCGGCCACCCGTTGAATGGCGATGCTCACGCCACCCGGCGACGACGGTTGCAGCCACACGATGCCCGACTCCGGGTCGTCCTCGCGGACCTCCACGTCGAAGAACCCGGACCAGAAGGCCACGAGCAACGCAGGGTCCTCGGCGTTGATGACGACAGTCCTGATCCTCGGCGACGGCATGACGCGATCGTAGGCTCCGCCGGGATGCTCAGCGGGTGCGCCGGCGCGGGGTGACCTGAAGTTGCACGGTCACCACATCACCCAACTCGACACCCTCCGCCGCGCGGACCGCATCTTTCAACGGCACGACGTACGAGCCGTTTTTCGGCCACAGCGACGTGGTGAACGATGTCGAACCCAGGGTGCCGGCGACGGGGATCATGCCCCAGCCGTACGACACGTCGGGCGAGATCGCCTTCAATTCCTCGGCGTCGGCGTCGCTGATGGTGACGAAATGGAACGGCGCCGGACCATGCCACCACCACACCTCACCACGGACCGTCAGCTCCATCGGACCATCCTAAGGACGCCCCGTCGACGGGTACGATCGCCCGATGGCCGACCCTTCCGGAGATCGCTCAGCTTTCTTCCCCGCGATCGAGAAGAAGCACGGCGGACCCATCTCGATCTGGATCGAACGGCTGACCGAACTCGGTGACGCGAAGTACCCGGAGCAGATCGCATTCCTTCGCGAGAACCACGCCTTCAGTCAGGCGCACGCCAACGCGCTGGTGATGTACACGCGTGACTCACCGAGCTCGAAACGTTTCAGGAACCCTGACGAGTACTTCGCAAGCGTCGACCCGGCAGGGGCTGCCACGATGCAAGCCGTCTTCGCCACCATCATGACGACCCACCCCTCGTTGGAGCTCGTCGTCGCGTGGAACCACCCCATGCTGCGCACCGCCGACGGGCAGTACGCGATCGGGATGTCCGCCGCGAAGCGGCACCTGCTGATCAACCCCTTCAGCGGTTCGGTGCTCGACCAGTTCGCCGACCAGTTGAGCGGCTACGAAACGAACAAGAAGACGTTCAAGGTGCCGCTGGATTGGAAGGTCGACGCCGAGTTGCTTCGTGGCCTGGTCGACGCTCGGCTGGCCGAGCTCACCTGACTCAGCCCATCCGCTGTTCGCACCTCATCGATGGTCGGCAGACCCACCGACAGATGGCGGAGACGAACGGTGTGTGACAATCTCCTCGTGATCGCACGAACGTACTCTCGACGGGGGGGCAACCTCGTGCTGCGCGACGGGCTGGCCCCGAAGGCCAGCATCGACCTGGAACGCGACGGGTTCGCGATGGTTCCGGGGCTGGTTTCTGATGCTGAGGTCGCCGATCTCCGCCGCGAACTCACCGAGCTGTTCGAGACCACCCGGCCCGAGGCCCGTATGGCCGGCAGCACCGAGAACGACTACGCCGACTTCCGCTACGAGGCGTTGAACTCCTCGGCCGCCGCACAGCGAACGGTCGCCCATCGCGGCATCCTCGAGGTCATCGAACCGCTCCTCGGCGAGGACTGCCACGTCGTCTCCAACACCGCCTGGTGGAACCAGCCCGAGCGGGAGAAGGCGCCATTCGACGTCGGCAACCCGTGGCACGTCGACGCTGGCCCGCACGTGCCGCGGGCCGAGGGTATCCCCTGGGATGACCGCATCCCCTACCCGATCTTCATGATCGGCTGCCACGTCCTCCTGCAGGACTGCCCGATCGGCTCGGGCCCGACCGGGTTCATCCCCCGCAGCCACACATCGGGGCTGCTCCCGCCCGAACCCGACCACAACGGCGCGATCTTCTACGAGGGCCGTGGTCCGGTCGCCCC
>JANMFL010000210.1:0-1508 GCA_031377945.1 Acidimicrobiaceae bacterium
TCGACGGCGACGCCGGCGATGTGCTTCTCCTGCGAGTAGTGGACGATGCTCTTGCGCGGCGCGAAGAGACCCTTCGAGTCCGTGTACCCGGCGGCGTTGCCGAGGTTGCGGATCATGTCCTGAACGATCTCGTCGGGGGGCTCGAGGCCGAACACGGCGAGGTTGCCGATGTTCAGCTTGATGATCTTCTGGCCCTCTTCTTCCATCTCGCGTGCCCGGTCGAGCACGGGTCCCCGGATGTCGTAACAGACGTTCGCGAGCTTGGTGGACTTCGAGATGGGCTTCACAGAGGGGTCATGCTACGCAGCCGACCCGTCGAAACTGTGCTGCTTTACCCGGCCATCGCGACCGGCTGCACCGCCAGCGCGTCGAGGATGCGTCCGAGGACGTGCACCTCCTGACGTTCGCGGGCGTGGAACACCCGCCCACTCCGGCCGCTGGCGATCGCCATGCCGAGCCGCGGCAACCGCGTCCACACCAGATCGCCGGGCGTGTGTTCGAGGTCGTTGCCGAGATGCTCGGAGCCGTTCAGGAAGGCGGTCAACCAATCGACGTCGACCGGGTCGCCGGATCGGCCGAGTGCCGAACCGTCGGGCAGGCGCATCAGCACCGACCAGTCGCCGTCGACCAGCGTGCGGAGCGCACAGCACGCCACCTCGGCCCGTTCCGACGCCGACGCGACCACGATCCGCTCGGCGGTGGTCAGCGCGGCCAGCGAGCCCTCGGGTCGGTCGGGCGACACCGGTCGCACGTCCTCGACCGCCACGCCGTCGACCTGACGAATCTCGGCGACCAGCAGGTCCAGCAGGTCGGGGGACGACAACGTCACGGTCAGTTCGTCGATCGCGCTGCCGCCGCCGCGTTCGAGGATGTCGATGCCGACGACGTCGGCGTGCACCGCGCCGATTCGACTGGCCACCTGTCCCAGGGCGCCGGGGCGATCGGGCAGCCAGACTCGGACGACGTAGGTCTCCACGTGGGCGACGATACTGACGCTCCGCGCGCAGGGCGTCACGAGTTCGTGACGGCTGTGTGAACTGCGCTCAGCGGCTGCGAGGGCCGAATCGGGTTTGCACACCCTCCGAGAAGCGCACCGAGTCCGGGGGGCGACCGTCGATTCCGGGGAAGCCCGCAGCGGCCACGAGTGCGTCGTCGAGGTGCTCGACGGTGGCGGATCGAAGCGGCCACGACGGATGTTCGTTCGGCCAGTACCACGTTCGCCCGCGCCGGTCGGGCAGGAACAACCCCCACCGGGCGGTGAGGAACAGGTCGAGCGGCGTCGGCTCGACAACCTCGCCGACCTGCACCTCCAGTCGCGACGACGCACCTCGCGGGCCCGGCCACCGACGCCGGCTGGTGTACGTCAACCGATCGACGTCGCGCTCGAGGCGCATTCCGGCCCACATGTACGGCAGGCCGGTCGTCCAGCGGGTGACGGCCACCGTGGCCAGGCGGGCCGCCTCGAGCGAACTGAACACGACACCACGGCGCCCCTGTTCGTCGACCCC
>JANMFL010000229.1:0-7541 GCA_031377945.1 Acidimicrobiaceae bacterium
GAGCGCACCATCGAGCCAACCGCCCTTGGGCACGCTGTCCAGGTGCGACCCGACCACCAGGGTCTCGGGCCGCTCGCCGCGCAAGGTGGCCCACAGGTTGCCCGCTGCGTCCTCCTCCACTTCGACGGGCAGGGTGGCGAGCGACTCGCGAAAGAACGCTCGGGCCTGCAACCACTCGGGTGTCCACGCCAGCCGGCGGCTGCCCTCGGGTCCACCAGTGCGGTTGGCCAACTCGCGGAGATCGGCGACGACGCGTGCAGGTTCGTAAGCGCTCATGTGCCGAGACTACGCGTCGGCAACGACGCGCCGCCCGCCCGGTTCGGCGCGGCGACATCGATTCCTTGTTCCTTGTTCCTTGTTCCTTGGTCCTCGTTCGTGTCATGTCCTGATCGGGAAGACCCCGGCCGAGCCATGACGAGAACATGCTCGACGCGGCCACCCGGGGGGCGTTCGCAGGTGGTCAGGCCATGGAGGCGGCGAGGGCCTGTTGGCGTTTCAGCCACCGGGTCGCGTCGTCGATGCTCATCGGCCGGGCGATGTGGAAACCCTGCGCCCATGGGCAGCCGAGTTGTCGGAGCAGGGTGAGCTTCTGCTCGGTGTCGACACCCTCGGCGATCACCTTCAGGCCGAGCGAGTCGCCGAGGCGCAGGAGCAGTTCGACGATGGTGCGATCGAGGTGGTCGTCGACCATGCCTGACACGAAAACCTGATCGATCTTCAATGCGTCGACGGTGAGCCTGTGGAGGTAACTCATCGACGAGTAACCGGTACCGAAGTCGTCGATGGCGACGTTCATGCCCTGCGCGCGGAGTTCGTCGACCACCACGATGCTGCGGTAAACGTCGCTCATCAGGTGCGTCTCGGTGATCTCGAGGTCGAGCAGACCGGGGTCCACCTGCGCTCGCGTGCACAGTTCGTCGAGCAGCGGAGCGAGGTTGCCCTCGACGATGTGTCGTCCCGACACGTTCACCGCGAGCCGCATTCCTGCAGTGACGGGGTCGATGCGCCAGTCGCGCAGGATGCCGACCGCTTGCTCGAGCACCCATGTCTCGAGGTCGACGATGACACCGGTCTGCTCGGCGATGGGGATGAACTCGGCCGGGCCGATCTCGTCGAGCCCCGGTCGATGCCAACGCAGCAGCACTTCGGCGCCGATGGGGTGCAACGTGGCCACGTCGATGATCGGCTGCAGCTTGAGCGAGAACTGTCGTTCGGCGAGCCCGTGTCGCATGGTGAGCGCGATCTCGGCGCGCTCCTCGATGACGTGAGCGAGCCGGGCGTCGTACGCCTCGACCCGGCCGCGACCGCGTTCTTTGGCGTGGTACACGGCGGTGTCGGCCTGGGCGATGCACGACAGGGGATCGCGGTGCCCGTCGATGAGCGACACACCGGCGCTCGCCGACAGGGTGAACAACTGCCCGCTCGAACCCGTCACGGGCTTGGAGATGACGGCGATCAGGTCGTGTGCCTTGCGCGTGACCGCGGCAATCGAGTGGGCGTGCTCGACGAGCACCAGGAACTCGTCGCCGCCGATGCGGGCCACCATCTCGCCGGGGCAGATGTCGCGGACGCGGTCCGAGATCTCGATCAGGATGCGATCGCCTTCGGCGTGGCCCTGGGTGTCGTTCACGCTCTTGAAACCGTCGAGGTCGAGGAAGATGATCGCGCCGGGTTGCTCGTTCTGGCGCGCCTGCATGGCGATGATCGCCAGCCGCTCGAGTGCCGCGGTGCGGTTGGCCAAACCGGTGAGTGAGTCGGTGCGGGCCTGCAGGTTCGCGGCGGCCTCCGACGCGTGCAGCTGTGCGGTGACGTTGGCGAGTTGGCTCACCGAGCGGCGCACCGTGTCGCCCAGCGGGCCGGGTAGTGGCTGTTCGAGCTTGGTCTCACCGCGCGCCAGCCGGTCGAGCTGCGACTCGTACGACTGCAGCGTGCTGACCATGTCGTTGAAGGCGCGGGTGACGACGCGCAGGTCGGTGGGCCCGGTGGGTTTCACGGGCTCGACGCTGAGGTCGCCCTTCTGCACCCGGCGTGACTGGCGCATCAGCCGCGAGAGTGGGCGAAGGATGGACCGCATCAGCAGGACGAGCAGCACCAGGCTGGCGACGGCGGTGAGGGCCATGATGCCGACGGCGATCCAGCGAGCGCGGTTCGAGTCAGCGCGGATGCGTTCGGCGATGCGCATCTCGGCCTCGAAGAAGTCGTGGCCGAACTGTTGGATCGCGTCGAGCCGCTGCATGGTGACACCGACGGTGTTGACCACGAGCGCGACGTCCTGTGGATCGGTGACCACCCCCAATTCGGAGCGCTCCGCAGCGCTCACCGTCGCGATGAAGCGATCACGCGCGGCGGAGAGTGTCGTGAACGCGCCGTTGTCGCGCAGCGCCACCAGTTCGACGCGGCGATCATCGGGCAGCACCTGCTCGAAGCGATCGAGCGAGGCGGTGAGCGCGCCCTCCGAATCGACCATGTGCATGACGTGGTCCTGCGGGTCGCCACTGACCCCGGCCATCATCGTGTGCCACAGGCCGTCGGAGCCGTACTGCAGCACCGCGACCATCTGCTCGCTCTCGGCCCCGACGCTCAGCAGGTCGGCGGTGGGGGCGACCTTGCGCAGGTTGCTCGCGGCGAGATCGTTGAGCCGGATGATCTCGGGCCGCAGCGCCTTCCAGCTGGTCTCGATGAGACGCGCATCGAGGGCTTCGCCCGTATCGAACTGGGCGCGCAACGGCGCGAGGAGATCGCGCGTGGCGGACACGTCGACACCCGCATCGTCGAGGATGGCGAGCTCGGCGTCGAGCGTGTCGACGGCTTCGGTGCGGAGCGCGAGGAAGCTGGGCACGATCGGCGCGGCCATGGTGTCGATGTCGGCCCGCTCGGCGTTCCGTTCCTCGCCCTGCGCCACTCCGGACTCGACCGTGAGCTCGACGGTCATGGGCACGATCAGGTTGGCCGCGTGGTGCAGCAGGTCGAGCCGTTGGCCGACCAGCGTGGCCGACTGCGACTTGCGCCGTTCGTCGCGGGCGTCGCGATACGTGAGGTACTGCAGGGCGATCATCGGGACCAGCACCACGAGCAGCACACGGAACGTCAACGACCGCGGGCCGAACCGTCCGACCCGAGACGAGCCCCGTTCTCGTTCCACCACCGGCAACCTACTCTCTCGGCGGTTGTCGCAATGGCTCACCCCTCGGACGGGGTTGTAGGTTGCACGCCATGAGTGAGGATGCAGTCACCCCCGTCGATGTGAAGCCGCGAAGCCGCGAGGTCACCGACGGACCGAAGAAGGCACCGGCGCGCGCCATGCTCCGCGCCGTCGGGATGACCGACGCCGACTGGGTGAAGCCGCAGGTGGGCATCGCCAACGCCTGGAACGAGGTCACGCCGTGCAACATGACGTTGCGCAAGCTGGCCGAGCACACCAAGGACGGCGTGCGCTCCGCAGGCGGGTTCCCGATGGAGTTCGGCACCATCACCGTGAGCGACGGCATCAGCATGGGGCACGAGGGCATGCGCGCGTCGCTCGTCAGCCGCGAGGTCATCACCGACTCGGTCGAGACCGTCATGCACGGTGAGCGCCTCGACGGGTTCGTCGGACTGGCCGGTTGCGACAAGAGCATCCCGGCCATGCTCATGGCCGCCGCTCGTCTCGACCTGGCCAGCGTCTTCGTCTACAACGGCAGCATCATGCCGGGCCACCACAACGGCAAGGCGCTCGACATCACCAGCGTGTTCGAAGCGGTCGGCGCCCACGCCGCCGGCACCATCGACGACGCGGAACTGCTCGCCATCGAAGAGAAGGCCTGCCCCGGCGAGGGTGCGTGCGGCGGCATGTTCACTGCGAACACCATGAGCTCCATCGCCGAAGCCATCGGCATGTCGCTGCCCGGCACCGCGTCGCCGCCCGCCATCGACGGCCGCCGCGAGAGCGACGCCCGCATGGCCGGCGAGGCCGTCGTCCACATGCTGCGCCTGGGCATCACACCGCGCATGATCATGACCAAGAAGGCGTTCGAGAACGCCATCGCGGTCACGTCGGCGCTCGGCGGGAGCACGAATGCGGTGCTGCACCTGCTCGCCATCGCCAACGAAGCCGGGGTCGACCTCGAGCTCGAGGACTTCAACCGCATCGCGGCCAAGGTCCCGCACATCGCCGACATGAAGCCCGGCGGCCAGTTCCACATGAGCGACCTCGACCGCGTCGGTGGCGTTCCGGTGGTGCTGAAGATGCTGCTCGATGCCGGCCTGCTGCACGGTGACTGCCTCACGGTCACCGGCAAGACCATGGCCGAGAACCTCGCCGACATCGACCCGCCAGCGCCCGACGGTGTGGTGGTCCACCCGCTCGACAAGCCCATCCACAGCGAGGGCGGCATCGTCATCCTCACCGGGTCACTCGCCCCCAAGGGCGCGGTCGTGAAGGTGGCCGGCCTGACACAGGAGCAGAAGGAGTTCACCGGCACCGCCCGCGTGTTCGACGGCGAGGACGGCGCGATGGAAGCGATCATGGAGGGGTCCATCCAGCCCGGCACCGTGCTCGTCAACCGTTACGAAGGCCCCAAGGGTGGGCCCGGCATGCGCGAGATGCTCGCCATCACGGGTGCGTTGAAGGGCGTCGGCCGCGGGGCCGACTGCGCCCTCATCACCGACGGTCGTTTCAGCGGCGGCACGTGGGGGTTCTGCATCGGCCACGTCGCTCCCGAAGCGGTCGACGGTGGGCCGATCGCATTCGTGCGCGATGGCGATCAGATTCGGATCGACGTGCACGAGCTGAGCCTCGACCTGCTCGTCGATGACGGCGAGATCGCCAAGCGTCGTGCGTCGTGGTCGCCCAACCCGCCGCGCTACACCACCGGTGTGCTCGGCAAGTACGCCAAGCTCGTGCAGGGTGCCGAGACCGGCGCCATCACCAACACGCTCTGACCGGCTTCAGGCGGTCACCGACGTGCGGGCGAACCGCATGACGCCGTCCTCGAGCGGTGCCTTGGCGAACATCTTCTTGTCGCGCGAGTAGTTCTGCGGGTTGATCCACGGCTCGCGGTCGCCCTGCTTGGGCATGCGGTCCATCGTCCGCTCCATGTAGCCGGCCGAGAAGTCCTGGATCCAGGGGCGGGCGGGCATGTCGGCATCGTCGGGACGAAGGCGGGGGGTGCACTGCTGCATGTGGTGCTGCTCCATGTGATTCAGCAGTCGGCACACGTACTGGCAGATCAGGTCGGCGCGCAGCGTCCACGACGCGTTGATGTAGCCGAACGACGACGCCAGGTTCGGCACGTCGCTGTACATGAAGCCCTTGTAGGTCCACGTGGTCGAGAAGTCGACCGGGCTGCCGTCGACATCGATGAGTACCTCGCCGAGGGTCACCAGGTTGAGTCCCGTTGCGGTGACGACGATGTCGGCGTCCAGTTCATCGCCGGACTTCAGACGGATGCCGGTGGGCGTGAACGTCTCGATGTGGTCGGTGACGATCGACGCCTGGCCGTTGCGCATGGCCTGGAACAGATCGCCGTTGGGCACCAGGCAGAGTCGCTGGTCCCAAGGGTTGTACGGCGGGGTGAAGTGGGTGTCGACGTCGACCGCCGGCAGTTCCTTGCGCACCTTGTCGAGCAGGAACTCCTTCACCTTGGCGGGCTTCGTGCGCGTGCGGCGGTAGATCATCTGCTGCATCACGACGTTCTTCTTGCGTGTGATGGAGTAGGCGGCCTTGTCGGGCAACACCTTGCGCATCGCGTTCGCCAATCGGTCCACGTCGGGACCTGCGGCGACATAGGTGGGCGTGCGCTGCAGCATCGTGACGTGGGCGGCCGTGGTGGCCATCGCCGGCACCAGGGTCATCGCCGTGGCACCGGAGCCGATGACGACGACGTTCTTGCCGGCGTAGTCCAGGTCGTCGGGCCATTGCTGCGGATGCACCACCGCGCCCTGGTACTGCTCGATGCCCGCGAACTCGGGCGTGTAGCCCTCGCGGTACGAGTAGTAGCCCGAGCACATGAAGAGGAAGTTGGCCACGAACGAGACGGGCGTTCCGTCGTGGTCCGCGGTGACCGTCCAGGTCGCCGTGTCGCTGTCCCACGCGGCGTTCCGCACGCGGTGGCGGAAGCGGATGTGGGGCGAGAGGCCGTACTCGGTGACCGTCTCGCGCAGGTACGCCATGATGCTCGGACCGTCGGCGATGGCCTTCTCGGACGTCCACGGCTTGAAGTTGAAGCCGAGCGTGTGCATGTCGCTGTCGCTGCGGACACCCGGGTAGCGGAACAGGTCCCACGTACCGCCGATGTCGGCGCGCCCTTCGAGGATCGCGTAGGTGCGGCCAGGGCTCTCGAGCTGCAGATGGCAGGCCGCCGCGATGCCGCTGATGCCGGCGCCGACGATGAGCACGTCGACGTGCGTGGGCGAGGTCATCGGCGCAGCATAAGAGCACGTGTCCCATTTCAGGGCACCAACTGCCCTGACCGCGAGCGCACAAACCGGGCACCTGGCGCTCCCTCGCGTCCTTCTTGTCGCGGCCCCATCACCATCACTGGTGATCCACCCGTGACACGTACGGGACCACCACTCACCTGGACCGCTTCATGTCGCGCAAATCCCACCGTTTCGGTCGTTTCTCCGCGACATGAACGAGCGGAGGAGCACTCAGAGCCTTCGATCTGCGCGCTCTGCAGGGCGAAACAGGACACGCGCTCTACGACACCCGAGGTGGCGCCGTTGGGTCGTAGGTCGGTGGTCCTGCATCTGAATCTCACCGCGGGCGAGCCGCGAACGCCCTGCGTGTGACACGAATTCAGTTCATCTCAGAGACGTCGAAGATCTGGGAAAGATCCGGGCGTTCGAGGTCTACGGCCAGTCGGTCGGTGGTACAACAGCTCCGAGGCAACTCCTGGCGGGAGCGCTCCCAACCGAAACACCTGTCCCGAAAAGGTAGCCACCGCCATGAACCTCAAGCGCTTCGCAGCGGCATCAGCCGTTGCTCTCTCCCTGTTCGCCGTCATCCCGGCAGCGATCGGCTCCGCAGGTGGAGGCGGCGGTACCGTCGCCGGCCCCTGCGGCACCCTCACGTCGGCGTCCGTCTCGCCGACCGTCACACTCACCGCCACGTCGGGCGGCTACACGGCCAGCCCCCTCAACGTCAGCGGCGCGCTGAAGAACTGCTCCATCTACATCCAGCGCTACTGGGTGGACTTCAGTGAGCCCTCGCGCCCGGCATCGGGCGGACTGAACATGCCGGTCGTCACCTGCACGACGAATTACCGGCTGATGCTGAACACCTACGTCAGTTCGGGCTCGAGCCTCGGCTTCAGCGGCTCCACCAGCATCACTCCCGTGCCCGTCACCGACCCGGCTTCGTGCGTCGGTACGCACACCGTGAAGGTGGAGTTGAAGAGCCGTACGGACGGCCGTCTGCTCAGCACGCTCTTCGTGACGTACAACGTCGTGAAGAAGTAGACCCTGGGACAGGGGCGGGGGGGGGGGCACCCCCCCCAGGGGGGGGGGGCCCCCCCGACCCCCCCCGGGGGGGTGGGGGCGAGCGGGGGGGGGGGGGGGGG
>JANMFL010000260.1:0-19161 GCA_031377945.1 Acidimicrobiaceae bacterium
GGCGACCACACCCATCGCGGGGACCGCAGTCACGTCGGTCCGCTCCTTGAAGCTGACGGTGGACTCCTTGGTGACCACGTCGACGGTCTTCAGCGTGGGGCGGTTCAACGTGGCGAGCGGCTTCATCGCCGCACGAACCACCAACAGCTCTCCGGTCGTCATGCCGCCCTCGGTGCCGCCGGCGAGGGCGCTGTCGCGGCGGTAGTCGTTCACCTCGGGGACCCACGAGATGGCGTCGTGCGCGACGCTGCCACGCCGACCGGCGACATCGAACGCATCACCGATCTCGACACCCTTGACCGCCTGGATGCTCATGATCGCCTGAGCGAGGGCTGCGTCGATCTTTCGGTCCCAGTGGACATGGCTGCCCAACCCGACGGGTACGCCGTAGGCGAGCACCTCGGCCACGCCGCCGAGCGAGTCGCCGTCCTTCGCGCACGCCTTGATCTCTTCGATCATCGCGTCGCCCGCAGCGGGATCGAAACAGCGGACCTCCGACGCGTCGACCGCAGCCAGATCGGCCGGGGTGGGGCGAACGCCGTTGCTGCGCACCGGGCCCATCTGGGTGATGTGCGAGATGACCTCGGTCCCGAGCAGAGCGAGCAGCTTCTTGGCGAGCGCGCCGGCAGCCACCCGGGCCGCCGTCTCGCGTGCGCTGGCCCGTTCGAGGACGTCGCGCGCGTCGGTGAAGCCGTACTTCTGCATACCGACGAGGTCGGCGTGACCGGGGCGGACCTGCGTCAGCGGATCCTTCGTGGCACCCGGCGCCGGCGACATCTCCTCGTGCCACTTGTCGCTGCGGAACCACTCGCTGTTCTTGATCTCGATCGCAACCGGTGAACCGAGGGTGCGACCGTGGCGCACTCCACCGACGAGTGTCAGTTCGTCCTGTTCGAAGCGCTGCCGCGGTCCGCGGCCGTAGCCGAGGCGACGACGGGCCATCTCGGCCTGGATCTCTTCGACCGTGATCTCGAGGCCGGCCGGGAGCCCCTCGACGATGACGACCAGGGCCTGCCCATGGGATTCGCCGGCGGTGAGGAAGCGCAACATCCGGGCAAGGCTACTGGCGACGCGAGTCGAGTTCCCGCTCTGCTGCAGCCGTCATCACGTCGATGTCGGGGAGCGCCCCGTGCCACCGCTGCTGCTGCAGCGCCGCCTGATGGACGAGCATGCCCAACCCGTCGACCGTTGCGGCACCCGCCGCTCGCGCGGCTCGCAGCAGTGCGGTGTCGCGTGGGTGGTACACGATGTCGGCGACCACCTGGCCGGCGCGTAACAACGCCGGATCGCAGGGCATCTCGTCGGTGGCCATCCCAACAGACGTGGCGTTGACGACGATGTCGGCCTCGCGCACTGCGGCGTGCGCAGCCACCACGCCGACGCTGCCGGCCAGTGCCGCGGTGGTTTCGGCGGTCGCCGCAGTGCGGTTGACGACGGACACGACGGCCGCGCCGCTGCGACCCAGGGCGTCGGCGATGGCTCGGGCCGCGCCGCCCGCACCGAGCAGGCAGATCGACCGACCCGCCACATCGACCCCGGACCGGGCCAGCGAGGCCACGAACCCGGCGCCATCGGTGCTGCAGCCCACGAGCGTGCCGTCGGCGCGAGCGATGACGGTGTTGACACTGTGGAGTGCCGCCGCTGCTGGGTCGAGCTCATCGACGCATCGGGCGATGGCCTCCTTGTGCGGCATCGTGACCGACAACCCTGCGATCCCCAGTGTCCGCATGGCATCGATCGCGTGCTGCGCCTCACCGTGCTGCACGTGAAACGCGACGTACACCCAGTCGAGGCCGAGCTGGGCAAACGCGGCGTTGTGCAACGCCGGCGACAGGCTGTGACGAACCGGGGCACCGATGACGGCGGCCACCCGGGTGGAGCCGGTGATCACAGCAGCCCGAGCTCCTTGGCCTTCAGGATGTTCGCTTCGTGCTGCTGGATGGTGGCGGCGAATGCGTGGCGACCGTCGGCGTCGGAGAGCACGTAGAAGAGGTAGAGGCATGGTGTGCCCTGGGGTAGTCCCACGCACAACGGATCGCCCAGCGACGGGTTCGCTGCGGGATTGAGGGCAGCCTGAATGCTGGCCCGGCCCGGATTGGCGATCGGGGTGGGCGGCAGCCCCTTGTGCAGGTAGGTGTTGTAGGGCGTGTCGATCTTCTTCAACTCGCTGAAGGGAAGCTCGCCGTCCTGCTGGTAGTAGAGCGTGGCGTCGATCTGCAGCGCCATGTCCAGGAACAGGCGGTTGTAGATGACCCTCGCGATCTTCGCCCGATCCTCGGGGACCTTCGCTTCGCGTTCGATCAGGCTGGCCACGACGAGCACCAGGTACGGGTCGAACCCCATGTCCTTGGCGGAGGTGTCGAGCCCCTCCTGGCCGCCCACTCGTTCGAGCAGCGCGACCATGCGACCGATGACCTGCGCCTCGGTCTCGCCGTTGGACACCTGGTACGTGTCGGGGAACAGCAGCCCTTCGAGGCTGTTCACACCTGGCGGAAGGTACTTCGAGCGGATGCCACCGTCGGTCGCGGCCACGCCGAACTGGCTGGCCGACAGACGTGGCACCTCACGCTCGAGGCGCGCACCCATCTTGGCGAAGGTGAAACCCTCGGGGAAGGTGACCTTGGTGTAGGTCTGCGACGGCGGGATGCGCAACGTCCGCATGATGTTGCCCATGTGATCGTTGGGCCGTAGTTGGTAGTAGCCGGGCGTCAGTTCGAGACCACCGTGGTGGTCGACGTACCAGCGGAACACCCACGCCTTGGTGACGAGCGCCTGCTCCTCGAGTCGGTCGCTGATGGTCTCGACCGTGTCGTCGGCGTTCACGGTGAACGTGATCGGATCGCCCGGGTCGCCGTGCGGGTTGACCTGCTGGGTGTACCAGAGGCCGACGCACCCGACGACGACCACGAGCGCGAACACGACGAACATGGCGACCCACACGACCCACTTGAAGGGCTTACGGCTTCGCGGGGGACGCTCGACGACGAGTGCGTCGGTGATGTCGGGGTCGTCCCACGGGTCGTGCTTCCAGTGGCGTTCGTCGATCATGCTCATCGCGACGCGCTCCGTCCGTCGAGCCAGTGTTGGAGGAGCACGGCGGCCGCGACCTTGTCGACCACTTTGCGACGCGCCTGCGCGTTCATGCCGGCTTCGATCATCGCCCGATCGGCGGTGACCGTGGTACGACGTTCGTCGGAAGTGTGGACCGGCACGTTCACCACGGTAGCCAAGGCGTTGGCCTCCTTGATGGCAGCCTGCGCCGCAGGTCCGGCCGAACCGTTCATGTTCAACGGCAACCCGACCACGACGGCCTCGGCCTCCTCCTCGATGACCAGGCGCAGAATGGCCTGGTGATCGCGGGCCACCGACCCGGAGCGTTGGATGACCGTGAGGGGCGAGGCGATGGTGCCGCTGCGGTCGCTGACGGCGATGCCGATGCGCTTGCTGCCGAGGTCGACGCCGAGAGCCCGCATGGGTCAGCCCCTGGCTGCGGCCTCCGCGATGCGCAACGCTTCGTCGAGTCCGTCGGGGTTCTTGCCACCGGCCGTGGCGATGTCGCCCTTCCCGCCTCCACCGCCGCCGACGGCCTTTGCCGCGTCGCGGATGAGGTCGCCGGCCACCTTGCCCGACGTCGGCTGCACGGCCGAGACCAGCGAGACACCGCCGGAGTCGCTGATACCACCGAGGACGACGACTTCGATGCCCTGCTGGCGCACCGCGACCGCGAGCTCGCGCAGGTCGCCGGGTGACAGCCCGTCGATGCGGCTGACGACGACGTCGCCGATGGCCTCGGCAGCGAGCTCGCTGGCACGGCCAGTGGCCAACGTGGCGCGCAGCACCTTGACCTCGTCATGGAGCGCCTTGATCTCGTCGAGCCGGCGCTGCACGCCGCCGACGAGGTCGTCGGTGCTGGTGCCGACGAGTCGGGCGACCTCGGTGACCGCCTCGGCGTCGCGCTGCAGCAGCTTCACCGTGTTCTCGCCGGTGGTGGCCTCGATTCGGCGCAGGTTGCTGCCGATGGAGCTCTCGTTGACGACCTTGATGGCGCCGATGTCGCCGGCGGCACGCACGTGGGTGCCGCCGCACAGCTCGATGGAGTTGCCGACCTCGAGGACGCGCACGATGTCGCCGTACTTGTCGCCGAAGAACGCAATCGCACCGAGCGACTCGGCTTCGTCCTTCGTGGTCTCGAACACGCGGGCTGGCGCATTGGCGAGCGTCTCGGCATTCGCGATCTGCTCGATGCGGCGAATCTCGTCGTCGGTGACGGCTGCGTAGTGCGAGAAGTCGAAACGGAGTCGATCGGGGCCGACGAGCGAGCCGGCCTGCTTGACGTGCTCGCCGAGCACCTTGCGCAATGCGTAGTGGAGCAGGTGCGTGCCGGTGTGGTTGCGGCGGATCGCAGCGCGTCGTTCCGCGTCGATGGCGGCGGTGGCGGTCGAGCCGGCGACGACGGTGCCGCCGGTGACCACGGCGACGTGGCGCCGCAGGCCGGGCAGGGCGTACGTGGTGTCGAGCACCTCGGCCCGACCCTCGGGCGTGACGATGGTGCCGGTGTCGCCCACCTGACCGCCGGCTTCGGCATAGAAGGGCGTGCGGTCGAGGAAGATCTCGACGGTGTCGCGACCATCGTCGGTGGGGCTGCCCGCCAGCACCGACAGGACGCGCGCCTCGGCGGTGTCGGCGGTGTACCCGACGAACTCGGTGACGCCGAACTGTTCGACGATCTCCCGATAACCGGCGACCTGGTCGTCGTCGGCTGCCTTGCCCTTGCGCGCGGCCTTGGCCCGTTCGCGTTGCTGCGCCATCTCGGTGTCGAAGCCGGCCGTGTCGACCTGCACGCCGCGCTCGCCCGCGATCTCCTGGGTGAGCTCGAGCGGGAAGCCGTAGGTGTCGTGGAGCAGGAACGCCGTGCTTCCGGTCAGGCCCTGGCTCTGGTCGACCAGTTCGTCCTCGAGGATGGTGAGCCCGGTCTTCAGCGTCTGACGGAACCGCTCCTCCTCGCGAGCCAGGACATTGATGATGAAGTCGCGGTTCTTCACGACGTCGGGGTAGGCGTTGCCCATGACGGTGACCGCTGTCTCGGCGAGCGACGGCATGACCAGCTTCTCGGTGCCGAGCAGGTAGGCGTAGCGGACGGCACGGCGGATGATGCGGCGCAGCACGTAGCCGCGGCCCTCGTTGCTGGGGAACACACCGTCACTGACGAGCATGGCGCTGCTGCGCGCGTGCTCGGCGAGGACGCGCATCGCGAAGCTGTCGCGGTGGTCGTAGTCGCCGGGCACGTACGTCTTGCCGGTGAGGCTGCACGCGTTGTCGATGAGCGGCTGCATGAGGTCGGTCTCCCACACGGAGTCGACGCCCTGCAGCAGGCAGAGAATGCGCTCGAGGCCCGCACCGGTGTCGATGCTGGGCTTGGGCAGCGAAGTTCGGCTGCCGTCGGGCGCCTGGTTGTACTGCATGAACACCAGGTTCCAGAACTCCATGAACCGGTCGCCGTGCGGGTCGTTGAGGGGGCCACCGTCGGGGCCGAACGCCGGGCCGCGGTCGATGTGGATCTCGGAACACGGGCCGCACGGGCCGGTGTCGCCCATCTGCCAGAAGTTGTCCTTGTCGCCGAGGCGCTGGATGCGGTCCATCGGCACGCCGACCTGCTCGTGCCACATGGCTTCGGCCTCGTCGTCGCTCTCGTGGACGGTGATCCACAGGCGGTCGCCGTCGAAACCCCACCCTTCGGTGACGAGCTCCCAGCTCCACGGGATGGCATCGCTCTTGAAGTAGTCGCCGAAGCTGAAGTTGCCGAGCATCTCGAAGAAGACGAGGTGACGCTTGGTGCGGCCGACGTCGTCGAGGTCGTTGTGCTTGCCACCGGCGCGCGCACACTTCTGGCTGGTGACCGCCCGTGAGAACGGGGCCACCTCGTCGCCGACGAAGTACGGCTTGAACGGCACCATGCCGGCCACGGTGAACAGCACCGTTGGGTCGTGCGGAATGAGGCTCGCCGACGGCACGACCGAGTGTCCCTTTGCCGCGAAGAAGTCGGTGAAGGAGGATCGGAGCTGGTCGGCGGTCTTCGGTGGCGTGCCCATGGTGCGCCAAGCCTACCCAGCAGGTCACGGCGCACTGTGGCCGTTTCGTGGGGGAATGCGGGTGTGATTGCTAGCGTCCGTCGGCGTGCCGCTCGACACCCATGAATGGATCAGCTTCGAAGACGACCGCCACCGGCGAACGTGGGTGTTCGATGCGACGTTCCTGCGCTCCTCGTGGAGTTGCATCTACGGGCAGGGTTGCAAAGGTGTGCTCGACACCGACACGTCGCACCTCGCCCAGGGCTGCTGCAGCCACGGCGCGCACTTCATCGACGACCAGGACGTGCAGACAGTCGTCGCGTCGTCGGCCCGCCTGAAGGCCCGCCACTGGCAGTACAAGAAGGAAGGCACGAAGCACGGCATCCTCGGCGAGGAGGACGGCGCCACGGTGACGCGGACCGTCGACGAGGGCTGCATCTTCCTCAACCGCCCCGGCTTCGAGGGTGGCATCGGCTGCGCGTTCCACCACCTGGCCGCCGAGACCGGCGAACGCAAGATGGACCTGCAGCCGGACGTGTGCTGGCAGTTGCCGCTGCGACTCGTCGAAGACACCGACGACCACGGCTACGTGACGAGCACGCTGAGGGAATGGAAGCGCCGCGACTGGGGCCCGGGAGGCGACGACTTCCATTGGTGGTGCACCGAGACCCACGAGGCGTTCATCGGTAAGGAGCCGGTGTACAAGTACCTGCGCAACGAGATCGCCGAGATGATCGGCGAGAAGGTCTACGCGCAGATGGTTGCGCTGCTCGAGCGACCGAAGTGGACGCCGCTCCCCCACCCCGCCGTCAAGCGCTGACCGGCTGCGCCGCGCCGACGGCGACCCGGCGGCCCGTTCGTTCGCCGAACATGACATCCCCTTGCGATGAGTGCACAGAACGGGCAAAGTGCGCTCCCTCCCGGCGCTGTCATGTGAGCGGGCCGTGGCGGCCCGCTGAGCTGACAGCGTCGGCAAAACGCTGGTCGCAGGCACCGGATCTTGCGCTCAGCGCAACATCCGGTGCCAGCGGTCGCCAGTACCGAACTGCCGACATCGGTGGGGGAGGCAACGACGGGCACTCCACCGGTATCCGTGTCACACCCCTTGTCCATGATGGGGTCATGGATCTCAACGGCCTGCGGGCGATCATCGGCGGCACACCGCTCACTGATCTGAGCGCATGCCGACTGGAGCTCGATCACATCCGGGTCATCCGCAGTGTGCTCGACACTCGCGAGATGCAGATCATCGCCCGACTCGACGAGATCGCCGCGGCGCAGCCATCGGTGTTCCCCGAGGACGAAGTCGCCAAGGCGTCGAAGACGTCGTTGGGGAAGTCGACCAAGGTGCGACAACGCAAGAAGGCCTGCGACGACGTGCCGCAGTTGGCAGATGCGTTGGCGAACGGTGACACCACCGGTGACCGTGTCGACATCTTCGCCAAGGCCACCAACGGGTTGACCCCTGAGGAACTGGCCAAGGTCGCCGAACACGGCGACGCCATCGCCGCCGCAGCCGCGAACTCGACCGAACGCCAGTACCGGGAACTGTTGGAACGGATCGTCGGCCGCGTCCGTGACGACGACGGGCTCGACCAACTGGCGCGGCAGCGGGCGAACACCCGGTTCCGGTCCTGGACGGGCGCCGACGGCATGTGGAACTGTGCCGGACGATTCGACCCCGTCCGCGGCACCGAACTCGACGGTCGCATCCGCAACGCCATCGAAACCCTCTTCCACGGCGCCACCACCGATGATGCGCCGTCGGATCCCGTCGAACGCCAAGAGCACCTCGCCGCGCTCGCCCTGCTCGCGCTCAGCGAGGGCAAGGGCACCTCCGGGTTGCCCGACGTGACCGTGCTCATCGACGAGAAGACGCTGTGCGACGGCCACCGACACGAACACTCCGTCGTCGACGCCGGACTCGGACGGTTCGGACTGCCGATCGAGACCATCCGCCGCTGGGCGTGCCTGGGCACCGTCACACCGGTCGTTGTCGGCGATGACGGAGTGCGACTGTTTCTCGGCCGCGAAACCAGGCTGGCGAACCGGGCGCAGCGCCGCGCGCTCCGCGCCCTGTATCGGACGTGCGCGCTGTGTGACGTCCCGTTCGAACACACCCAGGCCCACCACGTGTCCTGGTTCGGGCTGCAGCAGGGTTTGACGGACATCGACAATCTTCTTCCACTCTGCAGCCGTCATCACCACCTCGTCCACGAGGGCGGCTGGCAACTCATCCTCCAAGCCGACCGCACACTCACCGTCGTCCGACCAGGCGGCCACATCACCACCACCGGCCCGCCACGGGCCCGGGCTGCGTGAGCGGCGCAGACGATGCCGTCGTGAGCGACGCTGTGATGGAGTTCAGCGAACGGAACCTTCGTGGGGCCCGATTCATCTCGTCCGACCTCTCGGGCGCGGTCATGCGCGGCGTCGACATCGCCGGCGCCGAGATCGACAGCGCGGTGGAGATGTCGGTGGCCGGCGAGTGGTCGTTCAGCCAGACCCTGCGCCACTTGGTGATGGCGACCGACGTGTGGCTGGGCAAGGCGGAGCTGCGCATCGAGCAGCCGTACCACCCGGTCGGCCAGGCGAACCCGTTCTTCGATGCCGAGGGCAACGACGCGTCCGCGTTCACCAACCCTGACCCCACATTCGCCGAGGTGCTCGAGGCACGCGCCGACCGCCAGACGATGATGCGCGGCTTCGTCACCACCGTCACTGCAGACACGCTGGCCGAGACTCGAACCAACCCGTGGGCACTGGATCGAGCCGAGACCGTGCTGTCGTGCCTGCACACCATCCTCGAAGAAGAGTGGGAGCACCACCGCTACGCCGTGCGCGACCTCGACGCGATCAGGGACGGGCGCTCGGCACGGTGACGTACTTGGTGATGTCACCCTCGTCGGCTCGGCGACCAGGGGCGGCGACCACCCAGTAGGCCCAGTCACGTGGGGCGAGGGTGACGGTGAGGTGGTCGACGTCGTCGATCGTGCCGTCACGCCAGTCGAGCACTGAGCGCCAGCCGTCGAGCGGGAGCGTGTCGTACACCACGACCCGATCGGTCGAGGTGTTGATCGCGACCACGTACGTCCACACGTCGGTGCCGACGGTGGCGGTCGTGGTCGCCCAGGCGAGCCGTTCGCCGCGGGCCGGCCGGCCGAACAGACACTCGTCGATCAACCCCACCGGATGATCGACATGACGCAGCCGGCCGTCGGCGTCGCACGTGCGCATGACGACCTCGCGGTTCGTGCGGCCGACGCGGTCGCCGATGCCGACCGGGCCGGCGGAGAGCGCCGACAGAAGCGCTTCGAGTTCGGCGTGCACGTCGCCGTCGATGGCATCGTCGCCAGGGGGACCTGAGAAGAACACGTCCTTGAAGGCGGCCAGGCCCAGTGCACCGGCCAGACGATTCACCGTGAGGTACCAGGTCCACAGCAGCGCCGGGTCGGCAGCGAAGCGGTAATCGTCGCTCGTGCGCACCGCCACCACATTCGGCAACGACGCGGCCACCACGAGATCGGCGGGCGTGGCCATGCACCACATCAGCCCGACGCCCGTGTCCGCGGCATGACGGTCGAGCGCCTGCTGCCACGCCGCAGCACGACCCGGTGCAGCGCGAAGGGCACGCACGCCGAACCAGTACATCAGCATCCAGTCCTGCTCGATGCAACACACGCCCCAGCGGACGGCGTCGTCGAACCAGCGACGGAAGAACTCGGGGTCGACGGGCTGGGCGGCGAGGGCGTCGAGCCACCAGTCGCCCTCGTCGAGATACGGCGACTTCGGTGAGACGTGGCGAGAGTGAATGACGAGCGGCGGGTCACCCAACCCATTGCGGAACTGCTCGAACGAACCGTCGAACACGTCGGACCGAGGCGTCCAGGTCATCATCCCCGTGGGCGGCACCTCGTCGGGGTAGCCGATCTCGGCGATCGGCCGGAGGATCTCGTGCGGGTAGCACCACGAGTCCAGCTCGACGGCATGGACGGGAACACCCTGCTCGCGCAGGCCGATGACGGCATCGGTGACCGACGCTCCGATCGTGCGACCCGGCTCGGTGCGGTACCAGTACGCGGCGCCGTTGTCGGTCCAGTACGACAGGTGCGACGTCATGGGGTTGGCGTCGCGTCGCCGAGGCGGCAATGCGCCGAGTTCGGCGGCCCACGCATCGAGGACCTGCGCTGTCGACGCTCCGTCGTACACACCGAGCGTGCACCCGAACCCGGCCGGCACCTCGTCGAGGTCGCCATGCCATCCCCAACGCAGCCACCCACCCTCGACGCTGATGATCTGCTCGTGCACACCATGCAACGGCGCCAGCAGCGTCGTGCGATCACCGGAGGTGACGAGCAGAAGACCCAGCGCGGGTGGCGAATGCAGATTGGCTGCCGGATGGAAGGCGAAGTCGAGCATCGGTCCGGCGGTGACTGGCAAGGCGAACTGGGTGAAGGCAAAACCGAGCAGCCGCACAGCGGGGTCGGCTTCATCGAGCGTGATCGGCGCGAACACCGCTGGGCTGGAGAACGAGCCGGTGGCGATGTCGACCAGGTCGACGTCGGCGCGCAGGACGACGTGCCGGCCGTGGGCCGTGTCGACCACGTCGAGCACGATTCCGGCGGGAACGACTCCGTCAACGGCCGCGAGCGGGCCAAGGGCGACGAGCGACGACGTCGCATCGTTGGTGGACATCAGTCGACCAGCCGCAGCCCGCCGGGAACGAGGCTCGGCTCGGCGGTGGGCAGTTCGACCGTGAACTCGGTGCGGTGAGCGGGGAAGATGAACTCGCTCAACAGGATGGGGTCGCCCGACACCGTCGTCGTGAGTCGCTCGCAGCGCAGCACCGGGCTGCCGACAGGCACCTGCAGCAGGCCCGCGTCGACGTCGCTCACCGCTGCGGCGCCGATGGTCTGCACGGCACCACGCAGCTGCACGCCGAGCAGTTCGTAGAACGGCTTCTGTTCCACATCGCGTCGACTGAGGTGCTGGCCGGCGTCCGCCGGGCACCACACGGTGACCACGGCGAACGGAGCGCCGTCGGCCAGGTTGAGTCGCTTGACACGCAGCACCTGAACGGCACCGAGGCGTGCCGCGACATGCGTGGGTGCCTTGACGAAGGCGAACTCGAGGATCTGACGTTCGGTGCGCAGGCCGCGCGCTTCGAGCTGCGACTCGATGGTCTCGAGCCGACCGAGTTGTTGCTGCAATGGTGCGGTCGCGACGAACCAGCCGAAGCCCTGGCGGGACTCGAGCAATCCTTCGTCGCGCAGCGTTTCGAGCGCTCGACGCACGGTGACCCGGCTGACGCCGAACTCGGACGACAGCTCGCTCTCGCTGGGCAGCACGTGCCCAGGACCGACCATCTGCACGCGATGGCGCATGGTCTGGGCGATCTCCTGGTAGCGAATCGTGCGCATCCGGCCGTGCCCTCACCCTTCGACATCCTTGGGCGGACCCTTTGCCCGCGTTCGTCAACTTGTATTATGCTTGTCTACATCAGTCGCCGATGCAAGGGGAGCCCCGCATGACCGTCACCGCAGGAACGCCGATCGAACTCGTCGAGGGTGTCTACTCGACATTGCCCGAGCGCGTGGCCGCCGGGCAGGCACGTTTCGGTCGTCCGCTCACCTTGACCGAGAAGATCCTCCTCAACCACCTCGGCAACCCCGATGAGGACATCGAGCGCGGCGGTACCTACAACGACTTCCACCCCGACCGTGTGGCCATGCAGGACGCCACGGCCCAGATGGCACTGCTGCAGTTCATGACCGCCGGCCTGCCCACCACTGCCGTACCGAGCACCGTGCACTGCGACCACCTCATCTCGGCCAAGGTCGGAGCGAAGATCGATCTCGGTGTCGCCATCGACACCAACCGTGAGGTGTACGACTTCCTGCGCTCGGTCAGCGCCAAGTACGGCATCGGTTTCTGGGGCCCGGGGAGCGGCATCATCCACCAGGTCGTGCTCGAGAACTACGCGTTCCCTGGCGGCATGATGATCGGCACCGACAGCCACACCCCCAACGCCGGCGGACTGGGCATGGTTGCCATCGGCGTCGGCGGCGCCGACGCGGTCGACGTGATGACCGGCTTCCCGTTCAACGTCCGCTGGCCGAAGGTCATCGGCGTGAAGCTCACCGGCACACTGTCGGGCTGGAGCTCGCCGAAGGACGTCATCCTCGAGGTCGCCCGCGTGCTCACCGTCGAAGGCGGCACCGGTGCCATCGTCGAGTACTTCGGCCCCGGCGCCGACAGCATCTCGGCCACCGGCAAGGCCACCATCTGCAACATGGGTGCCGAGATCGGCGCCACCTGCTCGCTGTTCGGCTACGACCACAACATGGCGATGTACCTGAAGTCGACCGGTCGCGAAGCCATCGCCGACGCCGCCGACAAGGTGGCCGACCACCTGCGTCCCGACGACGGAGCCCAGTACGACCAGATCGTCGAGATCGACCTCGACGCGCTGAAGCCGCTCATCAACGGTCCCCACTCCCCCGACCGCGCCAACCGCGTCGGCGCGCAGGTGGGCGCCGAGGCCGTCGCCAACGACTGGCCGCTCGAGATCAGCTCGGCACTCATCGGCAGCTGCACCAACAGCTCGTACGAGGACATCACCCGCGCCGCATCCATCGCCCGGCAGGCCGCTGCTCGTGGCCTGAAGGTGAAGACCGAGCTGCTCGTCACCCCCGGCTCCGAACAGACCCGGGCGACCATCGAGCGCGACGGCTTGATCGCCGACCTCGAAGCCATCGGCGCCACGGTGCTGGCCAATGCGTGCGGCCCGTGCATCGGCCAGTGGGACCGTCCGGCCAGCGCCAACGGGAAGGTGAACACCATCGTCAACTCGTTCAACCGCAACTTCCCGAAGCGCAACGACGGCTCGGCGAACACGCTCAGCTTCGTGACCTCGCCCGACACCGTCGTCGCGTTGGCGTTGAGTGGCCGATTGGATTTCGACCCCACCACCGACACGATCACCGCACCCGACGGCACCGAAGTGCTGCTCGACGCGCCGGTCGGCGAGGTGCTGCCGGCGAAGGGCTACGACCCAGGCCAGAACACGTTCACCGCGCCGCCTGCCGATGCCAGCGATGTCCAGGTGAGCGTGTCGCCCACGAGCGATCGCCTGCAGGTGCTGCAGCCGTTCCCCGCATGGGACGGCGACGACTACAAGGGCCTGCCGATACTGATGAAGGCCAAGGGCAAGTGCACCACCGACCACATCTCGGCAGCCGGCAAGTGGCTCACGTACCGCGGCCACCTCGAGAACATCAGCGGCAACCTGTTCCTCGGTGCCGTCAACGCGTTCAATGATGCCGTCGGTGAGGGCAAGGACTTCCGTGACGGCAGCGTCGACACGTACCCGAACCTGGCCAAGAAGTACGGCGCGGCGGGCATCCGCTGGGTGGCCATCGGCGACCGCAACTACGGCGAGGGTTCGAGCCGCGAGCACGCGGCGATGGAACCCCGCTTCCGCGGCGGCGTGGTCATCATCACCCGCAGCTTCGCCCGCATTCACGAGACGAACCTGAAGAAGCAGGGTCTCGTGCCGCTCACGTTCGCCGACCCCGACACGTACGAGCTCATCGGCGAGGGCGATCGCATCAACGTGCTCGATCTGCCGCCGGTGCCGGGCAAGAACGTGCGTTGCCAGATCGTGAAGCCCGACGGCAGCACGGTCGACTTCGAGGGCAAGCACACGTTCAGCGACGAGCAGGTCGAGTGGTTCAAGGCCGGCTCGGCACTGAACGTCGTTCGCCGCAAGGTCGCCGAAGGCGCCAAGTGAGCACCGTCGCCGAAGGCGCCAAGTGAGCACCGTCGCCGAAGGCGCCAAGTGAGCACCGTCGCCGAAGGCAAGAGCTGATGGACATCTCGACGGCATTGCGCACCAATGGTGCCGTTCGCGGTTTCACGGCCGACCCGGTGAGTGATGCAGTCGTGTCCGAACTGCTCGACGACGCCCGGTTCGCGCCCAGTGGCGGCAACCAGCAGCCGTGGCGCGTCGCCGTGGTGAAGTCGCCCGAGGTGCGGGCCGGCATGGCCGACCTGATGCGACCGGTGTGGCACGAGTACATGGGTGCGCAGCACGCGGGAAAGCGCGCGTTCGCGTTCGGGAAGTCCACCGGTGACGCACCGGTGGCGGTGCCCAACGCGCTCATCGACGACATCCAGTCGGTCCCCGTCGTGTTGGCCATCGCCGCCGATCTGACTCGGATCGCGATCATGGACGGCAACGCCGAGCATCGTCCACCGGTGGTGGGCGGAGCGAGCATCTACCCGTTCTGCTGGAGCATCCTGCTCGCCGCGAAGGCACGCGGGCTGGGTGGCGTGTTGACGACCTTCCTGTCACGGGCAGAAGTGTCGGCCACTCCCCTGTTGGGTCTGCCGGCCGACCACGCGCTCGTCGCGACGATCTTCCTCGGCGTGCCGACGCACCAGAACACCAAGTTGAAGCGCAACCCGGTCGAGTCGTTCGCCTCGATCGACCGGTTCGACGGTCCGCCGCTCACATCCTGAAGATCAGCGCGTCACCCGGAAGCCGACGATCCCCTCGGGGGCCTCTTCGGAGACGTCGATGCCGGTCACGTCGGCTCGAGGCGGACCGATGCGACACCAGCTCACCACCACGCTGACGGGCTGCGGCTCGCCCTCGAACACGGCCTCGACGGTCCCGTCGGCGCAGTTGCGCACCCACCCGGCGACAGCCTGTTCGTCGGCCACTCGACGACACGACTCGCGGAACCACACGCCCTGCACGAACCCGTGCACCACCACCCGAATTCGGATCATCGGTGTCCAGTCTGCCGCCTATCGTGGGCGCATGACCGAACGTCTCGATCCACCGCCGCAGCCCGACGAACGCACGGCACTCGAGTCGTTCCTCGACTACTTTCGGGCGACACTGCGGTGGAAGGCCGAAGGCCTCACCGACGAACAGGCCCGGCGCGCCACCGTCGAGCCCAGCATTCTGAGCATCGCCGGGTTGCTGCGCCACATGGCCGAGGTGGAGCGGCACTGGTTCCAGATGTACCTGCGCGGCGACGCCGAGGACCGCCTGTTCTGGCATCTCGGCCCCGACGACGATCTCTTGGTCACCGACTCGGTCACCCTCGCCGAGTGCCTTGCGCTGTACGACCGCGAGATCGAGGTGTCACGGACCATCGCCGCCACCCACGCGCTCGACGACCTCGCCGCGCTGAACGACCTGGATCGAGGCCGCGACGAGGACTGGCAGCCGAACCTGCGTTGGATCTACGTCCACATGATCGAGGAGTACGCGCGCCATGCCGGCCACGCCGACCTGATCCGCGAGCGGATCGACGGCGCGACCGGCGACTGACCCCACGCCCCGAGCACCGCCGGAGGCAACCCGACAGCACCGGGGTTGTCGGATTCCCTCGGTCGGGCTGCACCTCAATTTCGTGAGCAGGGCGACGCGCGCTGGTCATCCGGCGTTCTAGGGTGCGCTTCGTGAGTGCCGCCACCCGACGTCGCCTGCAGAGCATTCCCGCACTGCTCCTCGGCGCCGTGCTACTCGTGTTGTTGCTCCCCATCTGGTTGCCGCTCGCGTCGCTGGCCGACGTGGTGCGCGGCCGATTCCGCCTGCCCACGGCGCGGCTGCTCGCCTTCGGGCTGCTCTGGTCGCTGCTCGAGACCGCCGGCGTGTCGGTCGCATTCGCACTGTGGCTGACCGGACGACGCAAGGATCAGGCGGTGCACTACCGACTGCAACGTTGGTGGGCGGCACGGCTGATGGACGCACTGCGCGTCACCACGGGCGTGCGCATCGAAGCCGCTGACGCGTCGTGCCTGCAACCCGGACCGGCGATCATGTTGTGCCGTCATGCCAGCCTGGCCGATTCCCTGGTCAGCGCCTGGGTGGTCACGAGTGGCGCGCGAATGAACCCGCGCTATGTGCTCAAGCGCGAGCTGCTCCTCGACCCGTGTCTCGACGTCGTGGGCAACCGCCTGCCCAACTACTTCCTCGACCGCAACGCCACCGATTCGGCCGTCGAACTGGCCGCGCTCGGCGAGCTGAGCGCCGGGCTGCGCAATGACGAGATCGCGATCATCTTCCCGGAGGGCACCCGCTCGTCGGCGAAGAAGCGAGCCCGGGCGATGGAGAAGATCCGCGAGAAGGACCCGACCCGCGCCGATCGCCTCGACTCCCTGCAGCATCTCCTCCCGCCGCGGCCCGCCGGCTCGGCGGCGCTGATCGACGGCTGTCCGACGGCCGACATCGTGGTCGCCTGGCACGTCGGCTTCGACGGCCTCGACACGTTCGGCGGCATCCTTCGCCATCTCTCGCGGCCGCCGATCCCGGTGCGCTTCCATGCGCGCCGAATCGCCCGTGCCGACGTACCGTCGGGCGAAGCCTTCACCCGTTGGCTCGACGATCAGTGGATTCGCGCCGACCACGACGTCCATCTGCTCCTCCACACACCCGAAGGGACCCCATGAGCGCTGTCGCCACCGCCATGACCACCGCTGCACTCGTCATCGTGGCGTTGATGTTGACCACCTGGGTGGTCAGCCTCGTACTGAAGAACGCGTCGATCGTCGACATCATCTGGGGGTTCGGCTTCGTGCTCGTCGCCTGGGCGGTGCGCCTTCGCGTCGACGAAGGTCTCGCCGCCCGTCAGAACCTGCTGGTCCTGATGACCTCGTTGTGGGGTCTGCGCCTGGCCGGCTATCTGTTCTGGCGCAACCACGGCAAGGGCGAGGACTTCCGCTACCGGGCGATGCGCAAGCACTGGGGCCCGCGATTCCCGATCATCAGCCTCGGCACGGTGTTCGCACTCCAGGGCACGCTCATGTTCCTCGTGTCCCTGCCGGTGCAGTTGGGCCAGACCCGGGACACCCCCGACCTCGGGTGGCTGGCATACGTGGGCGTCATCGTGTGGGCGGTCGGGATCTTCTTCGAGTGGGTCGGCGATGCACAACTGGCCCGCTTCAAGGCCGACGCATCGAATCAGGGCAAGGTGATGAACCGAGGTCTGTGGAAGTTCACCCGACACCCGAACTACTTCGGCGACGCCTGCGTGTGGTGGGGAATCGCCCTCGTCGCCGCCGAGACGACCGTCGGGCGCTGGGGCCTGATCGGAGCACTCGTCATGACCATCCTGCTGCGTCGGGTCAGCGGCGTGGTCCTGCTCGAGAAGAGCCTCAGCAAGCGCAAGGGGGGCTACGCCGAGTACATCGCGGCGACGAGCCCGTTCTTCCCGCGCCCGCCGAAGCGACTCTGATCAGTCGACGCCGGGTCGGCGCTTCGACTCGTTCGAACCGTCGCCCTTCTTGCCGGGCGGCATCGCCAGTGCGATCTCGTCGGTGGTGGGCTCGCGCTGCTCGCGACTCTCGGGCGGCAACAACGCCGTGATCGCCTTCATGATCGCCTTCGTGTCGGCGTCGGCGCTCTTGTGCTTCAGCATCACCGGCGCGCCGACCGTGACGGTGACCAGCGGTGGCGTGACCACATTCAGCACGTTCGGCACGCGAGCCGACCGCGGCCACACCTTCTCGGTGCCCCACAGACCCACCGGGATGACGGGCGCCCCGGTCATCGCCGCGAGACGAGCCGCACCCCACCGACCCTTCAGCTTGGTGTCGTAGAACGAGCGACCCCTCGGAATCGTGCCCTGGGGCATGATCGCCACCAGATCGCCCGCGTCGAGTGCATCGGCCGCGGCCTGCAGCGGAGCGTCGCTCCCGGTACCGCGTTCGACGCGGATGCCCCCCATGGCCGTGGCGATCTGGCCGACGACGGGGGCGTCGAAGACCTCCTTCTTGCCGAGGAAGCGCACGGTGCGGTCGGTCCGAGCGATCGCCATCGCGAGGGCCGCCGGGTCGAAGTAACTGCGGTGGTTGCCGACGATGATCGCCGGGCCGGTCGCAGGGATGTTCTCGATGCCGGTGATCTCCATCCGCGCGTACGGGAAGAACAGCGGATGGGTGAGACTCAGCGCGAGGCGTTGGATCTCCATGTTCACGACGGGGATCTTCGCCAGTCCCGACACACTGCCGTCGGACGGACGGGCACCCGAGAGGTCGAGCGTCGGCCACCGCCGGGCAGCGGCCATGAGCGCCATGCGCGGGTCGGGGTTGACCACGAACGGGTTCCCCACTGCGGCGAGCAGCGGCGTGTCGTACACACTGTCGCTGTAGGCGAAGCTCTCGGCCAGGTCCACGCCGTTGCGGCGAGCCCAGTCGGCCACGGCCTGCAGCTTGCCGGCACTCCACACGAACGGCCCGTCGAGCGTCCCGTCGTAGGTGCCGTCGGCGTTCACGCCATAGCGGGTGGCGACCACGTCGTCGAGCCCGAGCAGGTCGGCCAGTGGCTTCACCAGGTCGTACGGCGTCGTGGTGGCGAGCACGATCGGCCGTCCGGCGGCCCGGTGCTCGTCGAACAACGGTGCGGCCAGGGGCTGCACCAACTCGGCCAGGGCTGCAGCGGCACTCTGCGCGGCGAGTTGCACGATGTTGCGCGGTCGGCCCTTGGCGAAGGTCACGGCCTGGCGGGCGAGGGCCATGCTGGGCAGCGTCTCGCCGACCGTGTTGAACAGCCTGTAGAGCAGGCGCTCTCCGGGAATGGACCGGCTCATCAGGCCGGCCTCCTTCATCGCACGGGAGAACACCTCACCCGAGGCACCTGCCAGCAACGTGCGGTCGAGATCGAAGAACGCAGCGCCGTGCGCCTGGGTCGTCATGCCCCAAGACTAGGCGAAAACGGGAAAGGCCCCGCTTGGGGGAAGCGGGGCCTCTCAACCTTGAACCCGTGGTTGGGGGAACCACATTGTTGGGCTCTTGACGAGCGAATCCCTGGGGGAGGACCCGCTTCGATCAACATGTGAAAGTATGCACGTGAACAAGCGATCTTTCAAGTTGTTATGAAAGATACTTGCTATCGTTTCCAGCGATGGATCTCCGGCAGCTCACCACTCTGGTCGCGATCGCCGACCACGGGTCGTTCTCCGCCGCTGCCCGAGCCCTGTACACCGTGCAGAGCAACGTCAGCATAAAACGCACCGTTGCTGGCGAAGTAGGGAAGCCGGAATTTGTGAGCGTAGCCGAGGAGCGATTGGTTTATATT
>JANMFL010000268.1:0-15333 GCA_031377945.1 Acidimicrobiaceae bacterium
GCCTGGGCGACGAGTGCGTGGTCGAGGCCGGTCTGTACGTCACCGCCGGCACGCTGGTGGCGGTGCACGGCCCGAATGGTGTCGAGGTGGTGAAGGCACGACTGCTCAGCAGCAAGGGCGGCTTGCTGTACCGACGCAACAGCCAGAGCGGCGCGGTCGAAGCGCTCCCTCGCAGCGCCAAGTGGGACGGCCTCAACGCCGCCCTCCACGCCAACGACTGACCCGGCTTCCGTTCGGCCCGGCACTGGTCGGGCGCGAAACGTCCCAGATTCAGGTCACTCCGCGCCCACGGGCGCGCACAGTCCCAGAATCGAGACAGTTCGCGCCCATTGAAGTGGGGCTGCGGTCAGGTCAGGCGGTGGCGCATGCGGACCTCGTCCTTGCACGGGTCGCTCGGGAGTGGCTGGACGTCGCTGATCACCGCGAACCCCATCGTCTCGTACAACCGCTGCGCCGGGTCGTTGCCGCGCACCACCCACAGCTCCACCCACTCGGTGCCGGTGGCGCGAGCGAAATCGAGAACCGCCGACACCAATCGCTGCCCCACCGCCTGGCCGCGCACGTCGGACGACACCCACATCGCGACCAGTTCGACGTGCCCGTCGTCGTCGCGGTGGCCGCCGACGATGCCCACGGGTCGCTCGCCCGACCAGGCCAGGAACATCGCCCGGTCGTCGCTGCACGAGCCGATGCTCGCCCGTTCCTGCCACACGTCGTCGTCGAACGCGATCTCGCGCTCGAGCGTCGATCCGAACGCGGCCGGCGACTCGGCCAGCGCCGCCAAGCGGACCTCCCTGAACGCCGACCACTCGTCGGCGCCGATGCGCCGGACCTCGGCGACCGGGGCGGTCACGGGCGACGCTCACATCCGTCGATGTGGTCGTCGACCAGCCCCATCGCCTGCATGAACGCGTACAGCGTGGTGGGCCCGACGAACGACCAGCCCCGCTGCTTCAGATCCTTCGACATGGCCACGCTCTCGGGGCACGTCGCCCGCAGCTCGCTGGTGACCGCGAGGTTCGTGGGCGGCGGGCGGAACTGCTGCACATATCCGTACAACGTGCCGAACTGCTCCTCGAGATCGAGCATCCGCTGCGCGTTGTTGATGGTGCTTTCGATCTTGCCCCGGTGCCGCACGATGCCTGCGTCGCCGAGCAGCCGCTGCACGTCGTCGGGCCCGTAGGCCGCCACCTTCGTCGCGTCGAAATCGTCGAACGCGGCACGGAAGTTCTCGCGCTTGCGCAGGATGGTGAGCCACGACAGCCCCGATTGGAACCCCTCGAGGCACAACTTCTCGAACAGCCGCACGTCGTCGGTGACCTCGTGACCCCATTCGTCGTCGTGATAGCGGACGTACAACGGGTCGTCACCGCACCACCAGCAGCGGGTGACACCGTCGGGGCCGGTACGCAGGCGGTCGGTGCTCATCCGGCGAACCTAACGCCCCCGTGTGGCGCCGGTCACGTCGATTCTGCCACCATCACCCCCGTGATCGACCACTACAAAGCCGCACGCGCCGAACTCGAGTCCGCTGGCTCGCCCTTCCACATGAGCACCATCGAGGTGCGTGGAGTCCCGATGAGGGTGTTCGATTCCGCGCCGCCGAACATGCGCGTCCTGTGGGAGATGACCGCCGGCCACGGCGACAAGCAGTACATCTGTTACGAGGACGAGCACTCCACCTACACCGAGGTCCACGCCCAGGTCCGCAAGCTCGCCCACCACATGGCCGAGCAGGGCGTGAAGCCGGGCGACCGCGTCGCGCTGGCCATGCGCAACTACCCCGAGTGGGTCGTCGGATACTGGGCCGCGATCAGCCTCGGCGCCGCATGCGTCGGCATGAACGCGTGGTGGACGCCGCACGAGATGGAGTACGCCCTCGACGACAGCCACCCGAAGGTGCTCATCGTCGACGGCGAGCGCCTCGAGCGCGTCGGCCACATCCTCGAGGCCGTCCGTGTCCGCGTGCCGCAACCGATGCACGTCATCACGGTGCGCACCGACGCCGACCTGCCGCCGAACGCCACCCGCTGGGACGACGTCATGGCCGCCGACGATCCGGGCACCCTGCCCGCGGCCGAGATCGACCCCGACGACGACGCCACCATCTTCTACACGTCGGGCACCACCGGCTTCCCGAAGGGTGCTCAGCTCACCCATCGTGGCTCGGTGCACAACCTGCTCAACCTGGTGTACATGGCCGCGGCGGTCACCTCGGCCGAGGCGAAGGCCGTCGCCGCCGGCGAGGTCGACGCCCCGTCCACGCCCCCGTCCACTCTGCCGCCGGTGTTCATGGCCCCGACGCCGCTGTTCCACGTGACCGCCTGCAACTGCCTGCTCCACCCGGCCACGGCGAGCGGCGCCAAGATCGTGCTCACCTACAAGTGGGACGCCGGCCGCGCCCTCGAGCTCATCGAGCGCGAGAAGGTCACCAACTTCTCGGGTGTGCCGACGATGGGCCGCGAGCTGCTCATGCACCCCGACTGGGCGTCGCGCGACACGTCGTCGCTGGCGAGCATCAGCGGCGGCGGTTCGGCCGTGCAGCCCGACCTGGTGCAGAAGATCGACAGCGCGCTCGAGAAGGGCACGCCCACCACCGGCTACGGCATGACCGAGACGCACGGCATCATCACCGCCAACTCGTCGCGGTTCTACCTCGCCAAGCCGGCATCGTGCGGCCCGGTCGTGCCCACGCTCGACGCCAAGCTCGTCGACGACGACGGCAACGACCTGCCCGTCCACCCCGACACGGTCGGCATCCTGTGCGTGCGCGGCAGCATCGTCATCAAGGGCTACATCAACCGCCCCGAGGCCACCGCCGACTCCATCCAGGACGGTTGGTTGAACACCGGCGACATCGCCCGCATCGACGAGGACGGCTGGGTGTTCATCGTCGACCGGGCCAAGGACATGGTCATCCGCGGTGGCGAGAACGTGTACTGCAGCGAGGTCGAGGCCGCGATCTATCACCACGACGCGGTCGCCGAGGCCATCGTGTTCGGCGTGCCCGACGATCGTCTGGGCGAAGAGGTCGCGGCGTGCATCGTGCCCAAGGAGGGCCACACGATCACTGCCGAGGAGCTGCAGGCGTTCCTGAAGACCGACCTGTCCGCGTACAAGATCCCGTCGCGGATCTGGCTGCGCACCGAGCCGATCCCGCGCAACGCGAGCGGTAAGTTCCTCAAGCGCGAAGTGCGCAAGGAGATCCTGGAAGGCAGCTGACATGCGCACAGCCACCGCCACCAACGGCGATGTGCAGATCCACTACGACGTGTTCGGCGACGCCGCCGATCCGACGCTGCTGTTGGTGAACGGGCTCGGCAGCCAGTGCATCAACTACAAGGACGCCTGGTGCGAGATGTTCGCGGCCGAGGGTCTGCAGGTGGTTCGCTACGACAACCGCGACGTCGGCCTCAGCTCGCACCTTCCCGGTGTGGAGTACACGGTCAGCGACATGGCGGCCGATGGCATGGCCGTGCTCGACGCGCTCGGCGTCGAGCGGGCCCACGTCATGGGCTTGTCCATGGGCGGCATGATCGTGCAGACGATGGCCATCGAGCACCCGCAACGGCTGATCACCATGACCTCGGTGATGAGCAACACCGGTGAGGACGAGTTCCGGCAGAGCACGCCGCGGGCGTGGGAGCTGCTCACCACTCCTGGCGCGACGAACCGCGACGAGTACGTGCGGCAATGGATCAACGGGCTCCACGAGTGGGGCAGCCCCGAGTTCGTCGACGAAGCCCGCTGGGCTGCCGACGCCGGGACCGCATTCGACCGCAGCTTCGATCCGGCCGGAGTCAGGCGGCAGTTCGAGGCAGTGGGCCGCAGCGGCTCGCGGGCCGCAATGCTGCCGAGCATCACCACACCCACGCTCGTCATGCACGGCGACAAGGACAACCTCATCTTCGCCATCGGCGGCGAGCGCACCGCCGAGCTCATCCCTGGCGCCCGCTTCGAGCTGATCGCCGGGATGGGCCACGACTACCCGCCGCAGCTGTGGCGACGATGGACCGACCTCGTCGTCGACCACATCCGCGCCCACTCATGACCCCCGACGATCTGGCCCGGGTCATCCGCAGCCGGCGGACGAGCATGCTCGTCGATCGCGAGCGTCCGGTGCCGCGCGAGCTGGTCGAGCGGCTGTGCGAGCTGGCCACCTGGGCGCCGAACCACAAGCGCACCTGGCCGTGGCAGTTCGCTCTGGCCGAGGGTGATGGTCGTGCCCGGCTGGGGAACGTGATCGCCGACGCGATGGAAGTGCACGGCGATCCGCCCGAGAGGGTGACCAAGGCCCGCGGCAAGTACCTGCGCACACCCGCCACGCTCGTCGTGGGGTCCGCCCCCGGCGACACGCCCGACCGCACCGCCGAGAACCGCGACGCCGTCGCTGCCGGCGTGCAGAACCTGCTACTGGCCGGCACCGCGCACGGCCTGGCCACCTACTGGGGCTCGTGCCCGAAGGGCGCCAATGATCCGGTCGCCGAGTTGTGCGACTTCGTCCCCGGCACCCATGTCGCAGCGCTCATCTACCTCGGCTGGGCCACCGGACACGTCGTCGCCCCCGACCGCCCCGACATCCACGTCCACACCATCTGACCCGCGGCAGCCGGTTTCTGGGCGGGAGTCTTCCCAAATCGGCTGTATCGGGCACTCGGCGCTCCGCTGGTCTGACGACGTCACTGGGCGCGAAACGTCCCAAATCCGGGTCACTCCGCGCCCGTGGGGGCGAATGGTCCCATTCCTGGGACGAATCGCGCCCAACCTCCTGCACGCGGAGCTGCCGAGAGGCGTGGCTGGTCAGGCTGCGCCGCGGCGGGCAGAGTCGGACACCTGTAGTTCGTCGACCGGCGAACGATGTTGCCGCCTGGGAGGGCCGAGTTCACCGTGGCCCGTCTCCGCGAACGGATATTCGGCTTGTTCGACGAGCACTGCCCTGCGAGAGTCGGCGCGTGACCGACCACATCCTGCGAGAAGCGACGCTCGATGACATCCCATTGTTGGTTCGCGGTCGGGTCCGGATGTTCGAGGACATGGCCGCTCCCTCGGGCAGGATGTTCGACCCAGCGCTCGCCGCCCAACTGGCGGAACAGTCGACGGCCTTGTTCGCTGAGGGTTGGGGTCGTGAACACGTCGGTTGGCTCTGCGAACTCGACGGCAGTGCGGTGGCCAGCGCGATGGTGACGCTCCAACCTTGGCTGCCCCATCCGCGCTACCCGAGCGGCGTGCGGGCCTACTTTCACTCAGTGCACACCGACCCCGATCATCGCGGCCACGGCATGGCCAGGCACCTGACGGAGGTCGCCATCGAGTGGGCCCGCCAGCGCGGCTTCACCTACCTCGTGCTGCACGCAAGCGACCAGGGTCGGCCGATCTACGAACGTCTCGGGTTCGTCAACTCGAGCGAATGGATCCTCCCGCTCGGCTGACGGCCCGCTCGAATCGTCGAAGCCGTTGATGGCCGCTGTGGCGGCCCGCCCTGAGCCGCCTTGGGCTGGCTGACGGAGCGTCCGCCAGTTGGCCGGCCGCCGGCTCGACCCAGCACCGCGCGCTCGGTGATCAGGCGGTGGTCGGAACGGGTTCGGTCGACGACGGCGGCTCGGTGCTCGAGGTCGCGGGCGGCGGCGGGGCCGCCGTAGCCCGCGGTGCGGCGGCGCCAGCGAGGCGTTCGGCTGCGGCCGGTGTGGCAGCGATGACCGAGAAGTAGCCGTTCTCGACCTGCACGTACACCTGGTAGCTGTCGGCATGGGCGACGCCGATGGCATCGAGTCCCACACCGTCGATCGGTGCGATCTCCTCGTCGGCCGTGCCCGGCCGGGCGAACTCGTCGGGCGTAGCCAGCTTCACGATCACCACACCCGATCCCACCGTCCACTGACACGAATCGATCGACAGCGGCGAGGTGTCGCGCACCCGGCCGAGTCCCGAGAAGTCGGACGTTTCCAGGGCGCTGCACAGGTCGCCCCCGAACAGCGCATTCGGCGGCAGTGTCCCCGTGTCGTCGGTCTCGATGTTGTCGGTGATCACCGGCAGCAGCGTGTCGGACGTGTCCGGATTCGGAACGAGGGTCAACTGGGTCTCCTCGGTCGCGACACCGCCGGTGCTGCACGCCGTGAACAGCACCGAGGCACACAGCACCCGTCGAACCAGCGTTCCCACCATCGGCGGCGAAGCTACTGCCCGGACGTGCCCGGCGTCTGCCACCCGGACACGGCCAACACCGGCACCTCGTAGCACCACATCTCGAAGGTGAGGCCGATGGACGGGTCGCCCTCCCAGGGATATTTGGCGCCCATCAGGTCGCCGACGTGCCGCCGCAGTGCATGGTCGGCGAGCGGGAACGCCCGGCCCACCCACTGCTCGTCGTCGATGCGGACGGTCACCTGCGGGTCCGCCAGCGCGTTTCGATACCAGTCCGCTGCGCCGCTGCCGTTGATCACGTACAGCACGTCGTCGACGACACCGAACCAGATCTCGACCTCGTGGGTTCGGCCGCTGACCCGGCCGATGGTGCCGAGGTAGCAGTGCTCGGTGTCGGCGTGCGCCGCGAGCCACGACATGTCAGCGAGGCGTGTAGACGCCGAAGACCTCGCGAAGGGCATCGCTGACCTCACCGAGGGTTGCGTTGGCGCGCAGCGCTTCCTTCATCGGGTAGAGCACGTTCTGAGTGCCACGAGCGGCTGCCTGCACGTCGCCGAGTCGGGCATGCACCAGGGCGATGTCGCGGTTCGCCTTGAACTGGGCGAGACGGTCCTTCTGACCCTTCTCGAGCAACGGGTCGATGGGGAACACGTCGGGCTCGGGCTCGTTGTCGAGTTTGAACTTGTTGACCCCGACGATGACGCGCTCATCGTCGTCGATGCTCTTTGCGTACGAGTACGCGGCTTCCATGATCTCGTCCTGCTGGAATCCGGCCTCGATGGCCTCGACCGCACCGCCCATCTCGTCGATGCGCTGGATGTACTCCCACGCCAGGCGCTCGACCTCGTCGGTGAGCGTCTCGACGAAGTAGCTACCGGCGAGCGGGTCGGGCGTGTCGACGATGCCGCTCTCGTAACCGATGACCTGCTGCGTGCGCAGGGCGATGCGGGCCGCCCGCTCGGTGGGCAGGCTGAGGGCCTCGTCGTAGCCGTTGGTGTGCAGGCTCTGCGTGCCGCCCATGACCGCTGCCATGCTCTGCACCGCGACGCGGACGATGTTCGTCTCGGGCTGCTGCGCGGTCAGCGTGCTACCGCCGGTCTGCGTGTGGAAGCGGAGCAGCTTGCTGCTCTCCTTCTTCGCCCCGAAGCGCTCGCTCATCAGGCGATACCAGATGCGGCGGGAGGCGCGGAACTTGGCGACCTCTTCGAAGAAGTTGTTGTGCGCGTTCCAGAAGAAACTCAGACGCGGGGCGAAGTCGTCGACGTCGAGCCCGGCCGCGATCGCCGCTTCGACATACGCGATGCCGTTGGCGATCGTGAACGCGATCTCCTGCACAGCCGTGCTGCCCGCTTCACGAATGTGGTAGCCGCTGATCGAGATCGTGTTCCACTTCGGCACGTGCTGGCTGCAGTACTCGAAGATGTTGGTGATGACCCGCATGGACGGCTTCGGCGGGTACACGTAGGTGCCGCGAGCGATGTACTCCTTCAGCAGGTCGTTCTGGATGGTGCCGCTGATGGCGGTGGACGGCACGCCCTGCTCCTCGGCCACCAACTCGTACATGAGCAGCAGGATGGCCGCCGTCGAGTTGATGGTCATCGAGGTGCTCACCTTGTCCAGCGGCAGGCCGCCGAGCAGGGTCCGCATGTCGTCGATGCTGTCGATGGCCACGCCGACCTTGCCCACTTCGCCCTCGGAGCGAGGGTGGTCGCTGTCGTAGCCCATCTGCGTGGGCAGGTCGAACGCACAGCTGAGGCCGGTCTGGCCGGCCTCGAGCAGGAACTTGAAGCGCTCGTTGGTGCTCGCCGCCGAGCCGAAGCCGGCGTACTGGCGCATCGTCCAGAGCTTGCCGCGGTACATCGTCGGGTACACGCCACGGGTGTACGGCGGGGTACCAGGCGTACCCAGCTGTGCGGCGGCGTCCCAACCCGCGAGGTCGTCGGCCGTGTACAGGGGCCGCACCACGATGCCGCTGTCGGTGCGCTTGTCGTCGCTGTCGTTGCTCACGACTTCGAGCGTACGCCGGGCGGGTCCGCCGGAGCCATCCGACGAACCGTCAGCGGGCCGCGACGATCGCGATCTCCATCTTCCACGCCGGGTTCGCCAGCGCGGGCACGGTGACGAGCGTGCTCGCGACGCGCCTGTTGTTCAGCGCCGCATCACGCGCCTGCATGATCCACGGCAGCGATGCCAGGTGATCGGCGACGACATAGGTGGTGACGCTGACCACGTTGCTCGGGCCCATGTTCGCGTCCTGCAGGATGGCGAGGATGTTCGACCACACGACCCGAGCCTGATCCTGGATGCTCTCGGGCACCGACCGATCGGGCGCCGTCGGCACCACACCGCTGGTGTGCAGCCACGCCGTCGCACCCTCGGTGAGGACGGCGTGGGCGTAGTTCGCCGCGGGTGGTGCGATGGTGGCGGGGGCGATCTCCTGGTTCACTCGGCCAGTGTGGCACCCGCGGTGGCATCGAAGTAGGGCCGGTCGCCCGCGATGGTGACGCGCTCCATTCGGCGCACGGCCGGGAAGTAGTCGCTCGCCGCATAGTGCTGGCTGGCGCGGTTGTCCCAGAAGGCGATGGAGTTCGGCCGCCACACGAACCGGCACTGGTACTCGGGACGAGCCGCCTGTGAGTACAGGTGATCGAGCAACCAGTCGCTCTCCTTCTTCGACAGGCCCTCGATGTGCGACGTGAAACCGGTGTTCACGTAGATGCTGCGCCGACCCGTCTCGGGGTGGGTGCGCACCACGGGGTGCTGCTGGGGCGGATACTTCTCGTGCAGCTCCTCGGCCGTCTTGCCCAGCCGCTTGGCGAACACGCGGGCGATGTCGTGCACTGCCGTGAGGCCGCAGATCCACTCCTGCATCTTCGGCGACAGCCCGTCGTAGGCCGCCTCCATGTTCGCGAACAACGTGTCGCCACCCGTCTCGGGCAACTCGAGGGCGCGCAGGATGGACCCGAGCGACGGCTCGGCGCGCCACGTGACATCGCTGTGCCAGTTGTTCTCGGTGCCACGCGAGTTGGGGCCGTGGGCGATGTGCAGCACTTCGGCGTGCTCCTGCGCCTTCGGTGTCGCCGGGTGGATCTCGAGCGCACCGAACCGGCGGGCGAACGAGATGTGCTGCGCCGCAGTGATGTCCTGGTCGCGGAAGAAGACGACCTTGTGGTCCAACAGCGCCTGACGAATGGCCGCGATGGTCTCGTCGCTCTGCACGTCACGCAGGTCGACGCCCTCGATCTCGGCGCCGATCATCGGCGACAACTTCCGCGCCGTGACAGTGACGGCCGGGACGGCGGGTGCAACGGTGGGTGCAACGGTCAGGCTCATCGATTCCCCTTCGATCGCCCCGCAGGCTACTTCCGTCGAGCGGGCCGTCGGGCCGGGTGTCGGGCCGGTCCGCTCGCGTAGGCTGGCGAGATGACCGTCACCGAGTCCGGCATCCGCATCATCGACGGGGTGGAACTCGCCCCGCAGCAGGTCAGCCTCGAGCTGCCCGCACCGTTCGCCACCGTGGAGGACGAGCGCTTGCACCGCAAGCAGAAGCTCGCCGCCGCGCTGCGCATCTTCGGTCGCGTCGGCTTCGGCGAGGGCGTCGCCGGGCACATCACGGTGCGCGACCCCGAGTTCCCCGACCTGTTCTGGGTGAACCCGTTCGCCATCAGCTTCCGCCACATCCGCGTCAGCGACCTCATCCTCGTCGACCACGAGGGCAACGTCGTCTACGGCAGCCGCCCCGTGAACCGTGCGGCGTTCGTCATCCACTCCGCCGTACACCACGCCCGCCCCGAGGTCATCGCCGCGGCTCACAGCCACAGCGTGCACGGCAAGGCGTTCAGCTCGCTCGGCATTCCGCTCGCCCCGCTCACCCAGGACTCGTGCATCTTCTACGAGGACCACGTGGTGGTCACCGCCCAGCGCGGCCGTGTGCAGTTCGGCATCGAGGACGGCCGCGAACTCGTCGCCCAGTTCCCCAGGGGCAAGGCCGCGATCCATCAGAACCATGGCCTGTTCACCGTCGGCTCGACAGTCGACGAAGCCGCGTTCTGGTTCCTCAGCATGGACCGCACCTGCCAGGCGCAGTTGCTCGCCATGGCTGCCGGCACACCGGTGCCCATCCCGCACGACGATGCCGTCTACACCCGCGAGAACACGGCGTCGCCGATCGCCGGCTGGCTGAGCTTCCAGCCGCTGTGGCAGGAGATCTGCCGCACCGATCCCGACCTGTTCGACTGACCCGGTCGGGCACAGCCCGCCGACATGCGTTCGCCCAGCAGGTTCTTCCACACCGCGTCCCCGGAGGCGCTCTTCGTCATCTCCGGCATCTCGCAGTACACGGGCGCCGTCATCGCCGTCGGCCTGTTCGACGAGATCCCGCCCGCCACCGTGGCCGTGTTCCGGGTGCTGCTCGGTGCGATTCCCATCCTGTTGATCTCGTGGCGGGACCAGCGCCGGTGGACCCGCGACGACCTGCGCGCGGCAGCCGTCTTCGGCCTGGCGACCGCGGCGATGAACCTGTGCTTCTACCTCGGCATCAACCGGCTGCCGCTCGGCAAGAGTGTGGTGATGGAGTTCATCGGCCCGATCGCCGTGGCCGCCTACTTCACTCGCACCCGCCGCAACACCGTCGCCCTCGTGCTCGCGGCCGGTGGCGTGATCATCCTCTCGGGCGTCGAGATGAGCGGTGACCCCCTCGGCGTGTTGTTCATCCTCATGGCCTCGGGATTCTGGGCGACCTACATCGTGCTGGGTCGCCGAGTCGCCAGCCTCGACCGGGGACTCAGCGGCCTCGGCGTCGGGCTGCTCATCGGCGGCTTCGCGATCATGCCGTTCGGTATCGGCCACCTCGGCGAGGTGCTCACCACCCCCCGCCTGCTCTGGCTGTGCTTCCTGGTCGGCCTGCTGTCGTCGTCGATCGGCTACGCCATCGACCAGGTGGTGCTGCGCCGCATCCCCATGCGCCGCTTCGCTCTGCTGCTGGCCCTGCTCCCGGTGACGGCGATGCTCGTCGGCCTGATCGCGCTGAACCAGACACCCACACCTGCAGATCTGGCGGGCGCGGCGCTCGTGATCGCCGGCGTGGTGATGCAGGAGCGCGACGAGTTACCGGTGCCTGGCGAAGACGTCGCCGCTTAACGACCGTCGGCGATTGCTGCCTCGACGCGACGGAGCGTCGACTCGATGTCGCCGCGGACGATCGCGACCCGGCGAACCTTCGGGCGGGACTCGAGAAAGACCATGAGGCGATCGTGCATCTCGGCGAGCCCATCACCCGGACCCGACCGCTCAACGAGTTGCTGGGCGTCGATGTGCTGCTGGTTCTCCGGTGTGGCACTTCGCGCCTCGAAGGCACGAACGGTGTCCTCGGGGGTCGTGACGAGTGCGACCTCGATGAAACGTGCGCCGGACTGTCGCGCCACGGCCTCGAGTTCGGTGATGAAGGTGTCGCGGGCCAGGAACTGGGGGACGACGACGTCGTGACCATCCCCGAGGTGAGTGGCCGCCATCGCGAGTGCAAGGCTCCGAGCGGCAAGCCCCGACTCGTGAGGTCGCTCGATCCACTCACCGAGGGCGCCTCGCACGGCGTCGACATCCAGGTTCAATGCGAGCGGTCGAACCGCGACCAGTCGTGCAGCGACCGTCGACTTTCCGCTGGCCGGCGGGCCATTCAGCAGGATGAGATCAGGCACCCCGACACGGTAGAGCGCACGCGCACCATCGCGTCCCGAACGTTCTTGTCCTGCGCTGACCGGGGAATCCCCGGTCGAACCATGACGAGAACGGGACCTTGGGGCGGGCCGGGCCGGGTCAGTGGGCGAGGCCGGGGGCGCACAGGCCCTCGAGCTCTTGCACGATGATGCGGTCGCGGTTGGCGTAGGTGACCTCGTTGGCCGGATCGGCGCGCAGCTTGAACGTGCGGAAGCTCATGTCGGTGGTGTCGACCGACAGGATGCGGCCGATGAGCGGCTCGCCGATGCCGAGCAGCACCTTGATGACCTCGAGGGCCTGGATGCTGCCGATGATGCCCGGCAGCACGCCGAGCACGCCGGCCTCGGCGCAACTGGGCGCCAGCTCGGCGGGCGGCGGCTCGGGCACCATGTCGCGGTACGTGGGACCCTGCAGCGGGTGGAACACGCTGACCATGCCCTCGAACCGGAAGATGCTGCCGTGCACCACCGGGATGCCCAGCTTCACGCTGGCATCGTTGAGCAGGTAGCGGCTGGGGAAGTTGTCGGCGCCGTCGACGATGATGTCGTAACCGCTGATGATGTCGATGATGTTCGACGCGTCGAGGCGAGTGTCGTAGGTGACGACGTCGACATCGGGGTTCAGCAGCGTGAGCGTCTTCTTCGCGCTGTCGACCTTGCGGTCGCCGATGCGGTCGAGGTTGTGCAGGATCTGACGCTGCAGGTTGCTGGCGTCGACTTCGTCCATGTCGACGATGCCGATGGTGCCCACACCAGCCGCAGCGAGGTACAGCGCAGACGGCGAGCCGAGACCACCGGCGCCGAGCATGAGCACCTTGCTGCCGAGCAGCTTGGCCTGGCCTTCGGTACCCACCTCGGGCAGCAGGAGGTGACGCATGTAGCGGATCTTCTGGTCGGCGGTGAGCACGACCGGGGTCTTCCAGGCCCGGCCTTCGTCCTTCCACTTGCCGAAGCCACCGGCCATGGAGACGACGTCGGTGTAGCCGAGCTCTTGCAGCGTCTTCGCAGCGAACGCGCTGCGTACGCCACCGGCGCAGTACACGACGACCGGCTTGGTCTTGTCGAGCAGCTTGCCCTCCACCTGGGCCTCGAGGTGACCACGGGGGATGTGCACCGCGCCGGGCAGTGCGCCCTGGTCGTACTCGTCGGGCTCGCGCACGTCGAGGACGAGCGAACCGTCGGCGATGAGGCGCTCGGCGCTCGCGGTGTCGACTTCGGAGATCTCTGCCTTGGCGGCAGACAGAAGGTCACGGAACGTTGCCATGACAAAAGACTACCGGATCAGTCGGGATTCGCACACAGGGCGGGAAGCGTCTCCGACAACGCCCCGAGCACCAGCGCGTCGGCGAATCGATCCATCCCCGTCGGCTCCCCGTTCAGGATGACGACCCGGGCGCCGGCGCTCCTGGCACGGGGCACCAAGTTCGCTGCCGGGAACACCGACAGCGACGATCCGGCAGCGAGGAGCAGATCGCATCGTTCGGCCGCGGCCAGCGCTGCGTCGATCACCTCGGGCACCAGCGCTTGTCCGAACGAGATCGTGTCGCTCTTCAGCACGCCACCGCACAACTCGCACTGCGGGTCCGCTTCTCCCGCGCGGACACGATCGAGGATCGTCGGCATCGGTCGCCGGTCGTTGCACCCCCAGCACCGCGACCAGTGCATGGTGCCGTGCACTTCGATGACCTTCTGCTCGTCATGACCGGCCTTCTGGTGCAGTTCGTCGATGTTCTGCGTGACGAGCGCCTCCAACTGGCCGCGACGTTCGAGTTCGTACAGCGCGATGTGTGCCGCGTTGGGCTGCGCCGTCCAGGCGGGCGACGCGACCCTGTTGCGCCAGGCGAGCTTGCGCAGTTCGGGATCGGCCAGGTAGTGCTGCAGCGTCGACGCCTTCTCGGCCGCCGGATCCTTCGTCCACACACCGTTGGGGCCACGGAAGTCGGGGATGCCCGAGTCGGTGGAGATACCGGCGCCGGTGAGCACCGTGATGCGTCGCGCCGCACGCACCCATTCGGTCGCGCGCTGCAGGTCGTCCATCCACTCAGTCTGCCAACAACTCTGGCCGCTCATTCCGGCCACCCATGCTGGAGAGCGGATGGCCGCGAGACGATTCGTGAACTGTGTCACCAGTTGTTCACCAACCGGCCGTCAAGTCCGGCGCACGGCTGCCGATGCAATTGGTGAGCAACACCACGTCAGCACACATGACGTGCGGCGCCTCGGCGGAGGGAAGCAGCCATGCGACACGTCGCATTCACCACACGTACATTGTTGGCGTCAACTGTGCTGGTCAGCTCGCTGGCCGTCACGGGTATCGCCCTCGCCGATCGCGGCACCTCGCACGACGCCGTGTCCGCGCCTCCTGTTCTCGTCGAGGTCCCCGTGTGCTGGGGCACCCCGTCGACTGGCACCGCCCTGGCGTCACCCGGCGGCGCGATGGTGCAGACCGTGACCGTCCGCATCGAGCCGACGTCCCTCCTGAGGCTCGATCCGGACGGTCACGTCAAGGCCGCGGAAACGAACACCGGCTGCGCCCCACGCGCCACTGATCACGTCTATGTCGTCATGCGGAACGGCGACCTCGTCGAGAACACGAAGGTCGACGTGAGCACGGTGCGCTGGACGGGCGACTTCACCCAGTTCGGCTTCATCGAACAGCAGCACGACTGACGGACCATTGCCGATCGGCGTGGCTCGCCGTGCACAGTGAGGTCGACGACTCCCCCACTCGCAGCTGTTGTGACAAGGAGCCGCCATGCCCGCCACCGACTTCGCCCCGACCGAACCGACGATAATGGTCGTGCCGTGGCACGACCCCGTCGTCGACAGTGTGGGCTTCGACGTCCGCAGCTCGTACGTCGAGCTGTTCTGGTTGAACATTCTCGGCCCGAGTGCGATGTGGGCGCTCCGCCGTCTGGTGATCGGACTGGACCGCTATCCGCTCGGCTACGAGGTGGACCTCGGCGACACCGCGAACGAGCTCGGCCTGTCCTACAGCACCGCCACGTCGAGCACATTCGTGAAGGCGTTGCAACGGTGTGTGCTGTTCGGAGTGTCGCAGCCCATTCCCGACGGACTCGCCGTCCGGCGACGGTTGCCGCCGGTCGCCACCCGACACCTCGCGCGCATGCCCGCAGGGCTGCAGGAACAGCACCGCCATTGGACGGTTCGGACCACCAATCTCGCCGATGTGGAACGAGGCGTGGCCCTTGCAAAAACGATGCTCGACGTCGGCGACGACCCCGACCTCGTCGAGCGGCAACTGCTCGCCGTGGGCGTGTCGCCCTCCGCGGCGACCGAAGCTGCCGGACGGGCGCTGGCACCCTGACTATTTGGCGAAGTTCACGGCCAAGTCGATGAGCAGCCGGGTCCCGAAGCCAGTGGCACCGCGGGACTGCCAGCCGTCGTCGGCGGCGACCTCCATCGTGCCGGCGATGTCGAGGTAGGCCCTTCGGAGGAACGTGCTGTCGTCGGCACGCGG
>JANMFL010000301.1:0-2150 GCA_031377945.1 Acidimicrobiaceae bacterium
ACTTGCGACAAGGTTGACACCCAGCTGGGCCAGTCGCGGCGTGACTCAGGCACCGGCTCCTGGGGCTGCAGCTCCTGGGGAGGATCGGTGACCGCGGTCGCCACGTCGTCGACGGCAGGCGGGATGCTCCACACGTCGAACGGCCCCGATGAGGCTGCGAGGACGAGCACGATCATCACGACCACTGCGGCAACCACGGCCATCCGCATCCGCCGATCCATCGCTCGACCCTAGCAACGGCCCGCGAACCGCGCGTCTCGGTCGACGGGCGAGCGGGGGGCACCTACCATCGACCCATGACCGACCTTCCCACCACCATGCGCCAACTGCGTTCGCTCGTCACCGCCGAGACCGACGGCAGCGGGCGACTCGAGTTGTCGATCGTCGACACACCCACCCCCGTGCCCGCCGACGGCGAGGTGTTGGTGCGGGTGGAGGCAGCCCCGATCAACCCCAGCGACCTCGGCCTGCTACTCGCCATGGCGGACATCGCGGCCGCCGCAACCGGCGGCACGACCGAACAACCGGTGGTCACCGCCCCGATCGCTGCGAACATCATGCCCGGGCTGCGCACTCGCGTGGGTGAGTCCATGCCCGTCGGCAACGAGTGCTGCGGCATCGTCGTCGCCGCCGGTGCCAACCCCGACGCGCAGGCGCTACTCGGCAAGCGCGTCGCCATGGTCGGCGGCGCTACGTACGCCGAGTACCGCACCGTCAGCCCGTTCATGTGCATGGTGCTGCCCGACGACATCGACCCCGCCCAGGGGGCGAGCTGCTTCGTCAACCCCCTCACCGCGCTCGGCATGGTCGAGACGATGCGCATGGAGGGCCACAGCGGCCTGGTCCACACCGCAGCGGCGAGCAACCTGGGCCAGATGCTCAACCGCATCTGCATCAGCGACGGCGTGCCGCTCGTGAACGTCGTCCGCCGACCCGAGCAGGCCGCGCTGCTGCTCGAGCAGGGCGCCGAGCACGTGTGTGACTCGAGCCAGCCGACGTTCATGGACGACCTCACCGCGGCGCTCATCGCCACGGGTGCCACCATCGCGTTCGACGCGACCGGCGGCGGCCGCTGGGCCGGGCAGATCCTCGCGGCGATGGAGACCGCCATCAACGCCTCGGCCACCACGTACAACCGCTACGGCAGCGACGTGCACAAGCAGGTGTACATCTACGGCGGGCTCGACCGCAGCCCCACCGAGTTCCAGCGCAACTTCGGCATGGCGTGGGGAATCGGTGGTTGGTTGCTCACGCCGTTCCTCGGCAAGCTCGGCCTGGAGGGCATGATCCGCCTCCGCGAGCGAGTGGTCGCCGAACTGACCACCACCTTCGCCAGCCACTACACGCATCAGGTGTCGCTCGACGAGGCCATCGACCCGGCCAACATCGCCATCTACGCCCAGCAGGCCACCGGCCAGAAGTTCCTCGTCCGCCCCTGACCCGTTCACCAGGAACTTAAGTTCGCGCGGGGTGGCCCGCCGAGAGAACCCTGTCGTACCCCTTGTTCATGATGGGGGCATGGATCTCGACGGCTTTCGGGCGATCATCGGTGGCACACCACTGACGGATCTTGCTGCGTGCCGCCTCGAGTTGGATCACGTGCGGGTCGCTCGCGGCGCCTTGGCGGCGCGTGAGCTCGAGGTGATGGCACGGTTGGATGAGATCGCTGCGGTACAGCCGTCGGTGTTCCCCGAGGACGAGGTCGCGAAGGCGTCGAAGTCGTCGTTGGGGAAGGCGGGCAAGGTTCGGAGCCGGAAGAAGGCCTGCGACGACGTCCCCGAACTGGCGGACGCGTTGGCGAACGGCGACACCACCGACGACCGGGTCGACGCGTTCGCGAAGGCGACGAACGGGTTGACACCTGAGGAACTGGAGAAGGTTGCCGAGCAGGGTGCGCTGATCGCCGCTGCGGCGGCGAACGCGACCGAACGCCAGTATCGGGAACTGTTGGAGCGGATCGTCGGCCGGGCGCGTGACGACGACGGGTTGGACCAGTTGGCCCGGGAACGCGCGAACACCCGGTTCCGGTCATGGACCGGCGCCGACGGCATGTGGAACTGTGCCGGCCGGTTCGACCCCGTCCGCGGCACCGAACTCGACGGCCGCATCCGCAACGCCATCGAAACCCTGTTCCACGGCAACGCACCTGA
>JANMFL010000355.1:0-7467 GCA_031377945.1 Acidimicrobiaceae bacterium
GCGGTGCTCGACTGGGAGATGGTCAACCTCGGGCCGGCGGGCGTCGACGTCGGATGGCTCATCCTGCTCCATCAGTTCTTCCAGAGCCTGTGCAGCATCTTCGAGGTACCCGGGTTCCCCGAGTTCTGCTTACCCGACGACGTGCACGCCGACTACGTGGCGGCAGGTGGTCGGCCCATCGCCGACCTCGACTGGTACATCACCTACGCCGCTACTCGCTTCGCTGTCATTTCAGTGCGAACGTCGTCGCGCGAGGTCGCCTACGGGAACCGTGAGGCTCCGATCGACCCGGAGGACCTGATCATGCACCGCGCGCTCCTTGCGGAGAAGATCGGCTACACCTGACCCGACGTCAGCCGTCGACCAGCGGTGCATACGAGTCGAGCACGGCGAGGACACCGTCGCGGCCGACCGCCGGCACCCGCAACACGACTTCGGTGCAGCCCAACTGCTCGTAGTAGGCCAGCTTCTCCGCCGAGGGCAGTGTGCCGAAGGGGATCACCTGCGGCTCACCATCGCGACCGGCCTCGGCCCACGCCGCGCGCAGGGCGGGCAGCGCCTCGCGGATTCCACCGCCGCCGATGGGCAGCCAGCCGTCGGCCCACTCGGCGACATGCGCGAACAGCTTCGGCCCGGCTCCTCCGCCCACGAATGTGGGAATCCGAGGCTGTTGCACCGGTTTCGGCCAGCTGAACGTCGGTTCGAAGTTCACGTACCGGCCGGCGAAACGGGCCTCTGGTTCGGCCCACAGCGCCTGCATCGCGTGCACGTGCTCGCGAGCCTGTTCCCTCCGGGTGCCGTAGGCCACCCCGTGATCCTCCATCTCCTCGGCGTTCCACCCGAAGCCGACCCCGAACCTGGCCCGTCCGCCCGACACCAGGTCGAGCGTGGCCCATGCCTTTGCGTAGTCGATCGGGTGGTGCTGCGCGACCAACGACACGCCCGACCCGACCACGAGTCGCTCCGTGGCCACCGCCGCCGCGGTCAACGCCACGAGCGGATCGAGGCAGCGGAGATACTCCTCCGGCAGCACGCGATCACCCGTCGGCGCCGGGGTACGTCTGCTGGTGGGGATGTGGGTGTGCTCGGGGAACCACAGCGACGAGAACCCCCGGGCCTCGGTCTCGCGGGCCATCTCGACCGCGCCGATGGTTCGATCGGTCAGGAAGATCGTCAGGCCCAACCGCACGGGGTCATCCCCGCAGGAGATCGGGGCGTGAGGTGGCGACCAGACGGCGCATGCCCTCACGCCAACCGACCGTCGACCGGAAGCCGGTGCCGTGCAGCCTGTCGAGGTCGGGCACGATCGACGCGATGGTCGCGGCGGTGGGCGCGAAGGTCGGCGTGAGGCCGGTGAGCCTGCCCAGCTCCTCGCTCCAGTCCTCGACCGAGACGATCTCGTCGCCGCCCCAGTTGACGATCTCCGCCGGCGCTGACGCCAGCGAGAGCAGGTACGGGATGCTGCGGGCGATGTCGTCGGCGTGGATCGGCGAGTAGTCGGTGGGTTGTTCCATGTGCACCGGCACAGGAATGCCGCGTTCCATCATCATCAGATGGAACAGCATCCAACCGTACGTGTCGCCGTAGGGCACGTTCAGCCGTGCGATCACGGTCGGCACCCCGAGCCGACGCGAGGTGTGCCTCACCAGCACCTCGGCGGCGATCTTGGAGATCGAATAGGTGGGCATGCCCGGCATCGGCCGATGGCTGTCACCCAACAGGTCGGTCTCCTTGCGGGGGGAACCGTGCACCGGCGCGTACACCGCCGTCGACGAGCAGTGGAAGAAGGCCCGTAGCCCCGGGCTGGTGTGCGACGCAACCTCCATCAGGTCGGCCGCACCCTCTGCGTTCACCCGGAAGGCGAGGTCGAAGTTGTCGGCCTTCGCGACCGCGAAGTGCAGCACTAGGTCGAGGTCGGGCGGTACGTGATCGAAGTCGCCTTCGGCGAGATCCACCACGACGGGCTCGACTCCTTCGGACTGCACCTTCGCGAGGGCAGCGGCATCTCGGAAGCGGGCCGCGCCGAACACCGTGTTGCCCTGGGCGGCAAGGCTCGCAGCAAGAGGGCCCGCCACCCAGCCGGTGACACCCGTGACCAGTATTCGCTGACCGACGAGTGGCTCGGCGGGGGCCATCGCGGAGCTCACCACAGCTCGTCGGTGTAGGTGTCGGTGCCGAACACGGTTTGGATGAACGGGGCGGTCCACAGGTGGGTGGCGACGCCGCTGGCATCGAGTTGCGCGCTTAAGTCGGCCCAGCCATCGGCCCACCCGTCTGCCGGGTCGTGATCGAGGAAGTGCAGCTGCAAGAAGCGACGATCGGCGTTCGCCACCCTCGGCACGTCGGCTGGCGCGTCGTCGAGGAGCGGGAGTGGCCGCGACGCGCTGATGAGATCGGGGCCCCACGACGTGGCGAACGCACGGTCGGCCCAGCGCCGAGTCCAGCCCTGCAGGTCGTCGAACGTGGCATCTTCGGCCAGCTCACCGACGTTCACCACCAGCCCCGCGTAGCCGCGGTCCAGCGCGAGCTCGATGGACGTGGTGTGCTCGCCGCGCTGGAGCGACCACGCGTGGTCGTAGAGCACGGTGTGGATGTGGTCGCGATGCGCGAACATGCGACCTTGTCGATGCAGCTGTGTGACGTTGTCGACGCTCCAGCGATTCCACTCCTCGTGGCGACCTTTCAGCACCCAGTACACGGCCAGGAACGACCCGACCGACGGGTCGGGGGTCATCGGCGACGTCGCCGGATAGCGAAGGTTCTTCAGACGGCGCGTGGCCACGAACCGGTCTCCGGCGAAGGTGTCGGCGCCGACCATGCACCCCGAGTAGAAGTGGTCGTGCTCGTACCATCGGTTGTAGTCCACCTCGTGACCACGGTGTGGTTCGACCATGGTGAACAACAGCGTGCCCAATTCGATCTGCGGAATCATCGCTGTGACCGTAGCCGAATCTGACGACCCGTCAGATGCCGACCGGTGCAGTGCGACTACGGTCACCGAAATGGATGCTGTGTTGACGATGGAGCTGCAGCGAGGTGTGTGCGGCGACCTGGCGTCGTTCGCCGCCCTGCGCGACGAAGTTGCCGACCGCGGCGTCGCCACCGCAGCCGGACGGTTGTGTGCCGCAGCCAGGACAGCGGCACGCCCGGTGGTGCACTGCACCTTCTCGCTCCGCGCCGACCGCGCCGGCACCGACCTCGCGATCCCCCTCATGTGGGCGGCACGCAAGGACCCCGAGTACCTCCTGCAGCACACGGCTGCCTGTGAGCTGATGCCGCAACTCGGCCAACAGGCGGCCGATCACCTGTGCGACCGTCACCACGGTGTCAGCCCGTTCGGTGGCACCGACCTGCACGCCCGGTTGCGTGCACTCGGTGTCTCCGGAGTGGTGATCGCCGGGGTGTCGTTGAACGTCGGAGTGATCGGCACCGCCATCGAGGCTGTCAACCTCGGCTACCGGGTGACCGTCGCGTCCGACGCGGTCGCTGCGGTGCCGAACGACTACGGCCTGGCCGTGCTGCGCAACTCCATCGCAGCGATCGCCGTCGTCCAGACCGTGGAGGAAGTCATCGCCGGCTGGGCTGTCTGAGATGGGCTGTCTGAGATGGCCTGCCTGAGATGGCCTGCCTGAGATGGCCTGTCTGAGATGGCCTGTCTGAGCTGGTCGGCCACGACGCGTCACCCCCACAGCACGGCGCCGGCGACGGCGACAAGGGCGTCCAGCGCCGATGCGTCGACGCCCAACTCCACCACTGCTCCCGTTCCGGCCGCAACCAGCGCCGACAGCCGATCGAGCCGATCGAGCGGCGCCAGCACCGGGCCGGTGGGGGTCCAACACTCCACCACGGCACCGGCCGCTGCCAGTGCGGCGGCCCGTGCGGCGGCGCGTGCGGTGGCGAGGTGGTCACCCCACACGATCGCAACCGTGGCCGGAGGGCCATCGCTCCAGTGACCGAACCTGACGCTGCCGAGCTGGCGTGTCGGGAACGTGCGACCGAGCCAGAACCCGGCCATGTCGCGGCCGACGTGCACGACGCCGTCCGTTGGCAACCAGCCCGCCAGATCGGATGCAGCGCGGGCCGGATTCATCGGCAGCGAGTCGGCGGTGTACAGCGGCCCGCACACCTGCGCCAGCGCGTCGTAGAGGATCGGGCGCGGCGTCGGCTCGGCGTTGAGCACGAGGATCTGCGCAAGGTCGGTGGCGGCCACGTCGCGCCAGTTCGCGCCGACCGACTCCAGCCACGAGCGAGCGATCTCGGCCTCCGGTACGCCGACCAGAACGACATCGGCGCCCTCGACGCCGGCCAGTTCGAGGTCGCCGGCTTGCAGTCCGATCGTGCCGAGATGCGCGGGGTCGTTCCATGCGAACAGTCCCTTGACCGCGTAGGTGTTGAGCATGCCGACACGAAACTCGGCTGCGAGGGCGCGGAGCAGCGGTGCGGCGTCCTCGGCGATCGAGGCGCTCCCGACGATCACCACCGGGTTGCTCACCGTCATCTCCGGCGGCGGGCGATGACAACGGTGGGTGCCTCGGCGAGCGTCCACTGCAGAGCGGACGTGTCGAGGAACGTCGCAATGTCGGCCTGCATCGCCGGGAAGTCCGGCTCGGTGGTGTGCGCCCAGAACGACGCCACCGACTCGAACTCCTGGATGGTGACGCCGTCCCACTCCGGCTCGGGCGCCGCACTGCCCGGTGCTGGCCATGCCGACGGGTGTTGCTCGTACCGGGTCACGTAGCGGGCCGCCGAACTGTTCGCGATCAGCGGGCCGTGCACGGTGATCCAGTGCTCGAGGAACTCGTCGTGGGTGGTGCCGGGCTTGCGCTTCAAGAGGGTGATCAGGCGGATCATGGATGGCCTCCGAGTGTCATCAGGGTCGGGGCTCACAGGCCCAGGAACGAACCACCGTCGCAGACGATCGTCTGGCCGGTGACATAGCCAGCATCGTCGCTGGCCAAGAACAGTGCCACCGAACCGATGTCGACGGTGCTCTCGCCGACACGCCCGAGGGGTGTCCGTGCCTCGATCGCGTCGCGGAGTGCAGGGTTGCGCTCGAATGCGCTCACCAAGGCAGGGCTGCCCGCGACGGGGGCGATGCAGTTGACGGTGACGCCGTGGTGGCCCCACTCGCGCGCCAGACTCTTGGCGATTGCCCGCTGCGCCGCCTTCACCGGCGAGTAGAGCGGAATGTTGGCGCTGCCCTCGATGCCCGACGGCGAACTGACCAGGATCAGGCGTCCGTGCGCGCCGGCGGCCGCGAGGTGTGGGGACGCGACCTGCGCGCAGTAGAACGAACCCCAGACCGCAGAGCGCGACATCGCCTCCCAGTGTCGGTCGAGGTCCGCATCCTCCAGTCGGTGCGGGATGCCGCCGGCAAACGCGTTGTGCACCATCACGTGCAGCGATCCGAACCGGTCGACCGTGCTCGCGACGCACTGTTCCACGCTGCGCCGATCGGTGACATCGGTCGGAATGCACACCGCTGAGCCGCCGTCGCCCACGATCGAGTCGGCCACCGGTTGGCCGGTGGCCGCTCGCCGTGCTGCGATGACCACGTGTGCACCCTCGGCTGCCAGTCGTCGGGCGATCCCTTCACCGACACCCTGGCCGGCACCCGTGACGATCGCGACACGTCCTTCGAGCCGGCCGCTCACATCCACACTCCGCCGTCGACGACGATGGTCTGCCCGGTCACATCGGCGGACATGTCGCTGCACAGGAACTCGATGAGCGCGGCGGCATCGCTGGTCGCGAGTGCGCCGGGCGCGAGCGACGACGGGCCGGCCACGGACGGGTCATCGAGGATGTCGTCGGGCCGCACAGCCACCGCGTTGACGGTGACACCACTGCTGCCCCACTGGCGCGCCGCCGACTTGACGAGCACACGGATGCCCTCGGCGGCGGCAGCGGTGTGCGCGTAGCGGGCCCCACCGGACATCGCCGTCGTGGGCAGCACCACCACGATCCGTCGTACACCGGCATGGAACGCTGCCTGCATCTCGACGATCGTGGCGCGCAGCGGGTCCTCCCACGCGACGTGCCACTGCGCGTCGGTGATCGAGTCGAACGCTCTGGCCACGGGATCGAACCGCGGGCGGATCACTCGCGACATCGATGCGTTCTCGGCGGCCTCCACACCCGAACGGTACCCGCTGTCCAAGATCTGACGGCGCATCAGATACCGTTCGCACATGGGTCTCGTCGATGGAAAAGTCGCACTCGTCACCGGAGGCGGTAGTGGCATCGGAGAAGCCACCGCGCTGCTCTTCGCCGCGGAAGGTGCCGCGGTTGCAGTGATCGATCGAGACGGAGGCGAGGCGCGACGTGTCGCTCACCTCATTTCGGCGACGGGTGGCGTTGCAACGGCCCACGAGGCCGACGTCACCGACGACGACCAGGTCGGCGATGCGATCAATCAGGTGATCGAAGCCCACGGACGCCTCGACATCGCCCACAACAACGCCGGAATGTCGGGAATGCCCACCGCATTCACCGACCTCTCGCCCGCCGACTGGCGCCAGATGCTCGACACCAACCTCACCAGCGTCTTCCTGTGCATGCAGCACGAACTCCGGCAGATGACGAAGCAGGGGAACGGATCCATCATCAACACGTCGTCGGGCGCCGGCGTGGTTGCCGCGCCTGGCCTGCCGCACTACACGGCAACGAAGCACGGCGTCCTCGGCCTCACCAAGTGCGCGGCACAGGAGTACGCAACACGCGGCATCCGGGTGAACGCTGTCCTGCCGGGCACCACCCGTACGCCGATGATCGACGGCTTCATCGGCGGCAACGCCGAGATCGAGAAGATGGTCACGCGCGGCATCGGGCGCAAGTCCATGGGAACACCCGACGAGATCGCGCAGGCGGTGGTGTGGTTGGGAAGCGACCGGGCCAGCTTCGTCAACGGTCTGTCCATGCTCGTCGACGGCGCCACGGTGTGCAGATGAGCCCGCACGCCGCCGAGACGCGCGAAGCGTTCGAACAGTTTCTCGACCACGGCGCACGCGGTCGCGATTGGCCGGCATGGGCCGGCTTGTTCACCGACGACGCCGTGTACACCGAGCACTGCATGGGTCAGTTCCGCGGTGCCGATTCGATCGCAGCATGGATCCGGTCGGCGATGGAGCCGGTGGCATGCATGACCTTCTCGGTCGAGTGGTGCGTCGTCGAGGGCGACATGCTCGCGTTCTGGATCTGGAACCACCTGCCCGCGCCGGCAGGCAGCGGCGACGAGTTCTGCTTCCCCAACCTGTCGGTGCTCACCTACGCCGGCGACGGTCGGTGGTCGGCCGAGGAGGACTTCTACGAACCGGCGTGGACCGGCTGCGTGATCGACTGGTTCGAGCAGGGCGGGGCCTCGACGATGAACCCCGACCCATCACTCGTTCCACGAACGCCGTCGCATCCCGCAGCACCCCGCCAGGGCGCGGCGCGTTCGCAGGTCTCGGCGGCGTTGCGCGATGC
>JANMFL010000359.1:0-11326 GCA_031377945.1 Acidimicrobiaceae bacterium
CGGCACACCCACCGAGTGTTCGACGTCGCGACTGCTGAGCGCCCGGCCCGGCTCGGTGACGACCACCAGTGCGGTCGGGCGATGCGCGAGCGCGACCACTCGTCGCAGTGCGAGATAGCACGGCCGCACGACCAGGACCGACTGCACGTCGCCGCTCACCAACGGCAGCGGCGGCTCACCCAAGCCGGCATCGACGACGACGATCTCGTCGAATCCGCGGAGCGCCGCAGCGAGGTCGCCCCACCTCGAGCCGTGGTCGGCGTTCTGGATCGAACCACGAGGGACGACCCACATCGAGTCGGTGGCCGGCACGGCGAGACGACGCAGCGCCGTGGCATCGGCGGTGGGCGAGGCCAACCAGTCGAACACGCCGGGACCGCTCGGTTCGGGCAGGCCGAGTGCCGCGGGAGCGTCGCCGTCGAGATCGACGAGCAGCGAGGGACGCGTGTGCGAGCACACCAGAGCGAGTGCGGCGGACACGACGGTGGTGCCGCTGCCGCCCTTCACGGACCAACAGACGTACATGACCTACCCCCAGGAATCGGGAGACTGCGACGGGGGGAAGTCGTGGCCGAACATATCCCGGCCGGACCGCAGGTCCAACCCGATCAGTGATCGTGGCGGTGGTGCAGGTCGGGGAGGTGTTCGTGGGTGTGCGTGAGGTCGAGATGGCGGTGCCGCTGCTCGTCGAGCAACTGGATCGCGTGCTCGGCGTGGTGCACGTCGTCGGGGTCGATGGGGTGCGCGTGCTCGATCGAGACGTGGTGGTGTTCGTGGCCGTGGTGAGCGGTGGCCACCACCAGCACGCCGCCGAGCGACATCGCGAACGCAATCGCGAACGAGGTGCCGAGGGCGTCGCCGTGCACGGCCCATGAGAGCACCGCGCCGATGAACGGGGCGAGCGCGAAGATCACCTGACCTCGAGCGGCACCCAGTTGTCGGGCACCGGTGATCCACATCGTGATGGACATCCCGTAGCCGATGGCGCCCACCGCCAGCGCCGCGAGTGCCACGCCGACTGCCGGGACGCCGTCGATCGCCATGCCGATGGTCAGGTTCACCGTGCCGGCCACGACACCCTTCACGAGCGTGATGCGCGCCGGTGACCATGCGTCGAGGCTCGCCGTGATCGCGTTGTCGACACCCCAGCAGACACAGGCACCGGCCACCAGCAACGCGCCGCCTGCCCACGCGGCGTCGGGGCCACCGGCGAGCACCACCCCCGATGCGGCGACCGCGGTGATGCCGAACGCCGCCCTCCGGCCCACTTGCTCGTGCAGGAAGATCCGGGCGATCAGGACGGTGGCCACGAGTTCGAGGTTGAGGAGCAGCGACACGGTCGACGCAGGGGTGCGATCGAGCGCGAGCACCAGCAGCACGGGCGCGATGCCGCCACCGAGTGCGACAGCGGTCATCAGTCGGAGTCGCTGCGACCGGTTGGCGCTGCGGCCTCGGGCTCGCTCCACGAATGGGGCGACGCCCGCCGCGGCGCCGAGGTACAGCAGCCCGGCCAACGACATCGCGCCCATGTCGTCGACCAGGAACTTCGTCGCGGGCGTCGAGGCACCGAACAGGACCGCAGCTGCGGCGCACCACCACCAGCCGTGTCGCTGGGTGATCATCGCGCGGTCAGCGTTCCCAGTAGCGGGGGGCCCGCTCGGCGGCGCGCAGCGGTTTGACGCACGCCTTGACCGTGGCATCGTGGCGTGAGCGGAGCCAGCCGACGGCGAACCAGGCGTTGGGATCCACGGCTGCGAGCGCGGCGAACAACTCGGTGGCGACGCTGAGGTCGTTCAACGCTCCGAGCGCTTCCTGTGACGGCTCGAGCGCACGAACGTACGCGTCGACCTTCTTCTTGTCGTAGAGCGACGCGGTGAGCTCGGCGACGTAGCGCAGCCGCTTGAGTTCCTTGCGCACCTCGTGCTGGTCGTCGATCGCGAGCGACCGGAACTCGTCGGCCCGCTTGGCGCTCTGTTTGCGCAGTTCCTTCAGTCGGCCGGCGACGATGCGAACGAGCTTGGGCTCGTCGGGTCCGGCCGGGTCAGGGTCGCCGTGCGCGTAGCCCAGCAGCTCGAGCATCAACACCGTGAAGTCCAGACCGCGGAGCATGTCGCCCGTGTGATCGGTGCTCGGCGTGGGCAAGGCCACCTTCGGCGAGCCCTGGCGCTCGAGCTCGGTCAGCCAGCCGGCGAGTACGACCTCGCGATCGCGAGCTTCGCCCAGCACTGCGAAGATCTCGGCCAGGTCGCTGCGCCAGGTGGGATCGACCGACTGCGACAGCGTTCCGAACTCGGCCAGCACTGTGCGCAGCTTGCGGATGCCGACGCGCGCCTGGTGCACGTGCTCGTGCCCTCCGAGCCCGGCCGCCACGGCGCTGGTGTTGCCGAGGATCTGCACGAGGCAGACGCGAGTCATTTCGCGCAGCGCGGCATCGAGCGACATCGACCGGAGCAGTTCTGTCGGTGGTGCCTTGCGAACGGGGAGCTCCGCCGCACCCTTGGCGAGCATCACGCCGCGATGCGCCTTCGTCGACGTGTCGAGCCACAGGCCGTGCCGCTGCGCCCAGCGATGGGCTGCACCGATCACGGCGACCGGCTGGCCGCTCTTCAGTTCGATCTCGAGTTCGAGCACGTCGAGGGAGCGCTCGCCCGAGGCGATGGCGCCGTGATCGAAGGCCAACTCGACGGAACCGCCGGGGACTCGCACGGTGCGCGCGACGCGCCAGACGTCGGTGCAGAATCGTTCGCCCGGGGTGCTGCCGGTCTTGGCGAGCAGCGCGGCCAGACGGTCGCCTGCCGGAGTGCCCAGGTGATGCGCAGGATCGGGCGTCGGTGTGCCGGGGCCCTTCAGCGCGACGTTGTCCTCTTCGCGTTGCATGCCGTCGCCACTGCGTGGGGTGGCCTTGAGGGTCTGCACCCAGCGCCGACCCTCGCGACGAAGTCGCCAGCCCATGCCTGCCTTGGCGAGGTCGAAGGCGTCGGTGTCGAGATACGACGCCACCAGATGCGTGCGTGTCGACCCCTGGCGCCCTCGAACCGCCGCGTGGACCTGGTCGACCCGGTCTGCGGGAATGCGCAGTTTCAGTTCGATCTCGTGGCGGGGGGGAATGGCCACATCGCGGGCATCGGCGAGGGCAGACACGCTCCATTCATAACCGCGATCGCATTCGGCCGCAATGAGTTTGCTCACTGTTCACCTGAGCGGCAGCGCCGAGAGGGGCGCTGTTCACGACGACGATCAGGTGCCGATGTTGCGCAGCGGCGCGTCGGTGGCGAATCGGCGCAGGTTGTCGGCGAAGACATCGGCGGCTCGCTGCGCCGACAGGGCCGTGGTGCCGGCGCTGTGCGGTGTGACGATGACGTTGGGCAGGTCCCACAGCGGGCTGTCGGCAGGGAGCGGTTCGACCACGAAGACGTCGAGTGCCGCGCCGCCCAGGTGGCCCGACTGCAACGCGTCGACCAGCGCGGGCTCGTCGACCAGTTCGCCGCGTCCGACGTTCACGACGTGCGCGCCTCGCGGGAGCAGCGCGAGCTCGCGCTCGCCGATGAGGCCACGTGTCTCGGGTGTGAGCGGTGCGGTCAGGACCAGGTCGTCGGTCTGCGGGAGCAGTTCGAGCAGCCGAGTCGTCGGCCAGGTCTCGCACGGCTCGGTGCCGGTCGGCGTTCGTCGCACCCCGACGACGTGCATCCCGAAGTGGGCGGCCAGCCGCGCCACCTCGGTGCCGATGGAACCGAGGCCGACGACGGTCATGCGCCGACCCTCCAGGTCGAGCGTGTCGCTGTTGGCCCACCGATGCTCCGATTGGGCGACGCCGAAGGCCCGTGCTTCGCGGCACAGGGCGATGACGTGCATGATCACGGTGTGCGCGATGGGAACGGCCGACGATCCTGCCGAGTGCGTCACGGTGACGCCGCGATCGGCGAGCAACCCGAAGACCGGGTTGTCCAGACCCGCTGAGAACATGTGCAGCCATGTCGCGTTCGGCGCCTGCAGCAGCACCTTCATGAACGGGGCACCGCGCTCTTCACGCCACAGGTCGGCGCTGAACACGGCCAGGTCGATCCGCGCGATCTCGTCGGTGTTCATCATCCGATCGCGCGGAAGCACCAGGAACTGCATCGTCGGGTCGATGGACCGCCAGACGTCGCCGTAGTCCTGAAGGGCGACATCGCTGCAGAACAGCGTGCGGCTCAGGACGACCGGACCCGGTTGACGGCGATCACCGACAGTACGACCGTGACGGCGACCATGATCCAGCGCTGCATGGCGTGGAGCGTAGCGAAGCGACGGTCGGGACCTCGTGCGCTGATGATCGACCGGGTGACCAGCCGATTCGCCGGCCCGCTACCCTCAGGGGCGGAGGTGTCCGGGTACCTGGTGGACTCCGCCGCCTTCAAAGCGGTTGGGACGAGCGATCCTCGTCCGGCGGGTTCGATTCCCGTCCACCTCCGCCAATAACCCCCATTTCAGAGGCTATTTCGGCCTGGCCAAGTCGGCCGATTGGTCACAGAATGGTCACGGCGGAGCGACGTCAGCTGCGGACAGGCGCGCGGTCGGTCGATGAAGAGCTTCATCTCCGGTTGATATCGCTCGTTTGTCGAGCGATGCACGAGCGCGTCGCAGACGCGCTGCTGGGCTCATCCGGCGAGTGAATCACCGATCTCGTCGCGCCAGCTGTGGAACTCCGTTCGGAGGAGGTCGAAGGTTGCGTCGTCCACCTCGAACGCGCTGCGCGGCAGATCATCGAGCACACCGAACGCGTCGCGCAGCACGGCGAGATTGAAGCCAAGATCCTTCGCTGCTGCGAGCGCCTCGAGCGTGCGCCGGGTGAAGTGGTCGCGCAGTGCATGCACGTCGACGAAGTCCCTCGGCGCGGCTCTGCCGAACAAGGCGAGGAGCTTGTCGCCGGCCAGGTCGACCAGGGCCCGCACGGAGCCGATCGGCATGGCGATCGCCGGGTGCGTGGCCGGATCGAAGCCGACGTCGACCTGGGTGGACTCTCGCGTGACGGAGTCAGTCACCGACATCTTCGCGAATCCGTGATCAGACTGGTGGACGTCGACCTGGAGGCCGTCGTTGAGCATGCGATCGCGGATCGCTGGCCAGAGCCGGTCGACAGCGGCCCGACTTGGACCAAAGCAGTCGAGGTCACGTGTTGTGCGATCCACCACCTCGTGTGCGATCAGGGCGCCGCCTCCGGCCAGGGCGAAGCCTTCTGCCTCGGCCAGCGAGAACACCAGTGACGCGACACGTTGCTGGAACTCAGACAGCGACATGCACGCGGTGTTCTCGAATCCATCCGTCCCACGCCTCGTGGACGGCTGATGGCAACCACAGGGAGTCCCAGATGGCCAGCAGCGTTGGCTGATGGATCCACATGCGGACATCGTTCTCCGAGCCCTCGCGCAGCACCGTCGCGTACACGACGCGCAGTTCGGCGGGGTCGTCGAGATCGAAGGTGGAACTCGGGCCTGACCACGAGAGATGCTCGGGCAAGGTCACACGCCCGTGCCACTTCCCGCCTGAGGTCGGCCAGTTCTGGGGAGGCGACGCAGATCGCCACCACGACGGCTTCTCGACATCGGACATCGCTTCACCTCCCTCGCATCGCGATCCTATGCGTCCCAACGCTGACACCGACGTCCCATGCGTAGTCCGGCGTGATGGCGCCTGCAGCTCTGCCACGTCAGGGTGCCAGCAGCGAGTCGGCTCGCAGCGCGGCGTCCTCGTCATCGCCGGGCAGCACGTGCGCGTAGACCTTCAAGGTGACGCCGACGTCGGCATGGCCGACGCGCTGCGACACGACCTTCACCGGTACGCCACTGGCCAGCGCAGCGGTCGCATAGCTATGGCGCAGATCGTGGAGACGGATCGGCGGCAACCCGGCGCGGTTGTCGAGCGAGACGAAGAGGTTGGAGAAGGCCTTGGGATTCGGTGGAGAGCCGTGGACGTTCGTCACCACGAGTCCGCTGCGATCGGCCCACGACTACCGAGCACCTCTCAACGACGCTTCCCGTTGTGGCCAGGAGCGACCATACGCCGGCCCAGCGATGGGATGCGACCGACGCTGGGATGGGCGAGCCGCCCTGATCCGGATCGCCGCTGCCGGTACCCTGCCGGGGTGAGCAGCGTCCGACGAACCCCCGATTGGCTCGGGCACACCCGTGTGCTGACGGTGGTCGGCAAGGGTGGGGTGGGCACCAGCACCGTTGCCGCTTCGCTGGCGCTGCTGGCGGCGCGTGGCGGCGCCGACGTGCTGCTCGTGTCGGTCGACGGCAAGCCGGGCCTCGGGCCGCTGCTGGGCGGCGAACCGTTGACGGGCGACGAGCAGTTGCTCCGGCTGATGGACGGCTCGGGAGGACGGGTGCGCGGCCGCACGATCACCCCGAAGCAGGCGTTCGGCGACTACCTCGAGTTGAAGGGGTTCGGTTCGTTGCTGCGTCGGGCCGCGTCGGCGGCCTCGTTCGACGTGATCGCCGGGTCGACCCCTGGCATGGAGCACCTGCTCGTGCTCGGCAAGATCAAGGAACTCGATCGGGCGAAGGCCGCCGATCTGATCATCGTCGACGCCCCGCCGGCCGGGCACGCTGCGCCGTTCCTCCGTTCGGCCTCGGCCCTGCGTAGGGCGGTGTCAGGTGGTCCGGTGCGCGATCAGGCCAACGAGGTCTGCGCCATGCTCGAGGACCATTCGCGCAGCCAGTGCGTCCTGGTGACGCTGCCCGAGGAGACGCCGGTGAACGAGGCGATCGAGTTGGCCGGCGATCTGCGCGACGACATCGGACTCGCGCTCGCCCCGCTCGTGGTGAACGCGTGCTGGGCAGACTCCCCGGGCATGCACACCACGGCCGCGGCGGCGGCGAAGCAGCAGGAGGTCAAGTTGCCCGTGGCGACGCGTCGAGCACTCGACGATGCCGTGGCATTCGCACGCGTTCGGCTCGATGCGCAGCGCGAGCAGTTCCTGCGACTCGACACCGAACTCCCGCTGCCGCGGCTGCATCTGCCGCGTCTTCCGGTCGCCCGGTTGTTCCCCCAACACCTCGACGTGCTGGCCGACGAGCTCGCCGCAGCACCCGTGGTGCCGGAAGCAGCAGCCCCGTGAGCGCGCTCGAATCCGTCATTCGTGAGGCGTCGCTCGTGGTCACGTGCGGCCCCGGCGGCGTGGGCAAGACGAGCACAGCGGCCGCCCTCGCCCTCGCCGCAGCCGACGCCGGCCGCAAGGTCATCGTCGTCACGGTCGATCCTGCGCGCCGACTCGCCGACACGCTCGGCATCGAGGACGGTGCCGGCGGCGAACCGGTGAAGGTGGCCGGCGCGACGAAGCATCGAAAGGGTTCGCTCTGGGCGCAGATGCTCGACGCCGAGTCCACGTTCGATCGGTTGATCATCGACCGTGCCGGCGACGCGCAGCGGGCCAAGGCCATCCTCGCCAACCCCATCTATCGCAGCATCGCCGGCTCATTGGCCGGCGCGCAGGAGTACATGGCCATCGAGCGGCTGCATCAGTTGTGGACCAGCGGCGAGTGGGACCTGATCATCATCGACACCCCGCCGTCGCGACACGCGATCGACCTGCTCGGCGCACCCGATCGGTTGGTGACCTTCTTCAGCCACCCGGTGTATCGCGTGCTCACGGTGCCGGGCCGGTCGATGGCGCGCATCACCAACGCCGGCGCGAACACCTTCCTGTGGGCCATCCGTCGGCTCGCCGGGGCACAAGTGGTGGAGGACACCGTCGAGTTCTTCCGCTCGCTCTCGGGCATGGAAGTCGGGTTGCGTCAGCGTGCCGCCGAGACGTCGAAGATCCTGCGGGCCGAGGGAACAGCGTTCGTGCTCGTGTCGAGCCCGCGAGCCGAAGCCATCGACGAAGCCATACACCTGAAGACCGCGCTCAACGCCGGCGGGTTCCCGCTGGTCGCGACGGTCATCAACCTCGTGCACCCCACGCCGGCTGCGTTGGCCGCGCCTGCGCCGAAGGGTATGGCTGCCGGCCCCCTCGCCGACCAGTTCGCGTTGTACGCCGACCTGTCGTCGCTCGCTCGCGACGAAGCACGCGAGATGGACACCCTGCGCACACTCTCCGGCGCTGTCCCGGTGATCGAAGTGCCGTTGCTCGACGACGTGCAGGACCTGGCCGGTCTCGCTGCCCTCGGGCAGCACCTCTGCTGACGGTCGACGTCAGCGCGCCGCGGTGAGCGCCGAGTCGTCGTCGAGCGAGTCGTCAGGGGCGTTCGGTGCTTCGACCGCGGCGGCATCGACCCTGTCATGGTGTGCTGGGTCATGGTGTGCCGGGTCGACATGTGCCGGGTCGTGATGCGCCGGCTCATGGTGTGCCGGGTCGACTTGTGAAGGGTCGTGATGCGCGTGGCCTTCCACGTTGAGGCGCGGCAGGATGCGGTCGAGCCACTTGGGCAGCCACCAGTTCTTGTCACCGAGCAGTTCCATCGTGGCGGGCACGAGCAGCAGTCGCACGAGTGTCGCGTCGAGGAGGACGGCGACGGCGAGACCGGTGCCGAACAGCTTGATGGTGCGGTTGTCCTCCAGCAGGAATGCTCCGAAGACGACGATCATGATCGCGGCTGCCGCAGTGATGACGTGTGCCGTCGCGGCGAGGCCGTCGGCCACCGACGTCTTCGCGTCGCCGGTGCGGTCGAACTCCTCCTTCACTCGCGACAGCAGGAACACCTCGTAGTCCATCGAGAGGCCGAAGATGATGGCGAACATCATCATCGGCACGAACGGTTCGATCGGTGCCGGCTCGACACCGAACAGCGAGCTCAGCCATCCCCACTGGAAGATGGCGACGACCACGCCGTAGGCGGCCGCGATCGACAGCACGTTCATGACGACCGCCTTCAGCGGCACGAGCACTGAACGGAACACCATCATCAGCAGCAGGAACGACAGCAGCAGCACCACACCGATGAACGTGACCAGTCGCTCGGCGAGGTAGTCGGTGAAGTCCATCGCCGCCGCGGTCGAGCCGGTGACGTAGACGGCGAGCGTGGTGCCGGCGGTGGCCGCGGGTACGACATCGTTGCGCAGCCGATTGATGGTCTCGGTGGTGACCTCGTCCTGCGGGGACGTGGTGGGGATGACCTGGATGATCGCCGCCTGCGGATTGCTCGGATCGTTCGGGAACGCCGGCGAGGCGAATTGCACTCCTGGGTCGGCGGCGATGGCCTCGGCGAGCTTCGGCAGGGCGGCGACGTCGGCGGCATCCTCGATGCGCACGACCGCGATGAGGGGGCCGTTGAAGCCAGGGCCGAAGCCCTCGGACAACAGGTCGTAGGCGCGCCGGGTGGTGGTGTCGGGGCTGAAGTTGCCCTCGTCGGAGAAGCCGAGGCGCAGCGACAGCACCGGAGCGGCGAGCAGCAGCAGGATGATGATGCCGCCCGCCAGAGAGCGCCACGGGTGGTGCTGCACGACGCGGCTCCAGCGATACGGCAACGTCTCGCGTATCGGCTTGTGCTGACGCGGCGGGAGTTCCTTCTTCAGCGGGGCGAAGGCGAAGCCGGCGACGAGCGTGATGATGGCGAGCGGGAATCCGACCAGCAGCGGAGAGATGTTCAGACCGGCGCCGAACAGTGCGACCGCCAGGAAGCCGGCGGCAATGATGCCGCGCCAGCGGGTGACCTCGATGCGGTGCTGAGCGAAGCCGAGCAGAGCGGGCAGGAGGGTGATCGACGCGATCATCGTGACGGCGACCGTCGTGGCGGCGCCGATGCCCAGGCCGGAGACGAACTGCAGGCCGATGAGCAACATGCCGAGCAGTGACACGACGACCGTGAGTCCGGCGAACACGACGGCGCGTCCGGCGGTGTCCATCGCGTTGACGGTGGCGTCCTCGAACGACTGACCAGCGCGGAGGTTCTCGCGGTAGCGGGTGACGATGAACAGCGCGTAGTCGATGCCGACGGCGAGGCCGAGCATTGCGCCGAGCGTCGTGGAGAAGTCGGGGATGGTGATCGCGTTGCTGAACAGCGCGACCAGGCTGGAGCCCACGCCGACACCGAACAGGGCGATGCCGATGGGCAACCCCATCGCCAACACCGAGCCGAAGGCGAGGATGAGCACGATGATGGCGAACCCCAGTCCGATGAGCTCGGACGACGGCGGTTCGAACTTGGCGAGCACCTGACCGCCCACCTCCACCGTCAGACCGTCGACCGCGGGCACCAGCGCCTTGATCTCGGTCCCCGCGTCGGCCATCCCCTGCTGGCCGAGCGCCTCGTCGAGGTTCAACGTGGCGAAGGCAATGGTGCCGTTCTCGTTGATGCGCGTGACGGGCGTCGGGTCGTAGGGGCTGATCAGCGTGACACCGTCGATCGCGGCGACCTCGGTGAACATCGCGGTCATCGCGGTCTGGACCTCGGGGTCGGTGACGCCCTGGTCGGCCTTGAACACGATCGATCCGGTGGCGCGTCCCGCGGCGCCCTGGCCGGGGAAGTACTCGTTCATCACCTCGAAGCCGGAGGCACTCTCCGACGCCGGGATCTCGAGCTTGCTCGAGAAATCGGAGCCGACGACAGCATTGCCGAGGGTGCCGACGCCGACGAGCACGACGATCCAGGTGAGCAGGGTGGCGCGACGGTGCACGAAGCACCAGCGTCCGAGTCGAGCGATCATGGGGGGTCCGTTCGAACGAAATCCGGGGGTTCGACTGGACGCTATGCCCGCACGGAGTGCTTCACACACCGCATTCCGTGAAATTCGACGGGTGTGTCAAGGGCCACGTGGACCTCGTCGGGGCGCATCCGGAGCGATGGTTCGGATGACTCACTTGCTTTTCGGGCGTAGGACCCTCACACTCATGGTCTCTGGCCCGACGGGGGGCTGGCGGGAAACAAGGAGCATCCTCGATGCAGCATCGTTCTCGGCGTTCGCGCCGCCTGGTGGCAGCGGTCGCCATCACGTCCTGGGTGGCCGTTCCGGCCACTGTCGTCGTCGTGGGTGCCGTCCCGGCATTCGCCTCGGCCAACGACGTCGATCGCGACGGCATCCCCAACGCACTCGACCCCGACATCGACGGTGACGGTGTGCGCAACGGCCTCGACCGCGACGTCGACGGCGATGGCCTCTCGAACGGCTCGGCCCTCGAGAAGGACATCGACGCCGATGGCCTCGCCGACGACTCGGCGATGGAGAAGGACATCGACGGCGATCGCGTTCCCGACACCTCGGTGTGGGAACTCGACATCGATGGCGACGGTCTCGCCGACGATTCGGCTGCCGATAAGGACATCGACGGCGACGGGCGAGCCGACAACTCGGCACTCGAGCTGGACATCGACGGTGACGGTATGAAGGACGACGCGTCGGCCGAAAC
>JANMFL010000369.1:0-27283 GCA_031377945.1 Acidimicrobiaceae bacterium
CGTCGGTGCGGCTCGACATCCGCCGCATCGAGTCCATCAAGGACGGCGCCGAGGTGGTCGGCAACCGCACCCGCGTCAAGGTGGTCAAGAACAAGGTGGCACCGCCGTTCCGGCAGGCCGAGTTCGACATCATGTACGGCAAGGGCATCAGTCGTGAGGGTTCGCTGCTCGACATGGCGGTCGAGATGGGCATCGTGAAGAAGTCCGGTGCCTGGTTCACCTATGAAGGTGAGCAACTCGGTCAAGGCCGTGAGAACGCGAAGAACTACCTCATCGAGAACACCGAGGTGATGGTCGAGATCTCCGAGAAGGTCAAGGTCCAGGCCGGTATCGGCGATGTCGAGGCCGAGGACTTCAGCGACGCCGACGAAGAGCCGATCGACATCGACTGACGTCGAACGCTGCGTGGCGGTCGACCCTCTCGATCGAGGGTCGACCGCCACCGCTAGCCTTCTGGTCCATGGCCCGCGGATATGTCGTGCGCACCTTCGGGTGCCAGATGAACGAACACGACTCCGAGCGGATCGCGGGTCTGCTCGAGGCCGACGGAATGGTGCCGGTCGAGGCGGAAGCAGACGCCGACGTCGTGGTGCTGAACACGTGCTGCATCCGTGAGAACGCCGACAACAAGCTGTACGGCAGCCTCGGCTGGTTGAAGCAGTGGAAGGACCAGGGCGACGACCGCCAGATCGTGGTCGCCGGCTGCTTGGCGCAGAAGGACCGCGACCTCGTCGCCCAGAAGGCGCCGTGGGTCGATGTCGTGCTCGGCGCGCACAACGTGCACCGCGCGGCTGAGTTGGTTACGCACGCTCGAGATCACGGACCGATCACCGAGATCCTCGACGAGGCGGTGCTCGACGACCATGCGATGTTCCCGAGCGCACTGCCGGCGGTGCGTGAGACGTCGTACAACGCGTGGGTCACCATTCAGATCGGGTGCGACAACCACTGTGCGTTCTGCATCGTGCCGGCCGTGCGTGGAGCCGAGATCAGCCGACCGTTCGACGACGTGGTCGCCGAGGTGCGCGACCTGGTCGCTCAGGGCGTCACCGAGGTGACGTTGCTCGGACAGAACGTGAACAGCTACGGGCGCGATCTGCAGTTGGCCGCTCGTCAGCAGGGCGATGCCGAGGCTCGGCTGCGGCCACTGTTCAGCGAGTTGCTCGTCCAGGTGGGCGCCGTGCCCGGCCTTCGCCGCGTGCGCTTCACCAGCCCGCACCCCAAGGACATGCGTCCGGACACCTTCGCGGCGATGGCTGCGACCCGGGCGGTGTGCGAGCACTTGCACTACCCGCTGCAGTCGGGCAGCGATCGCGTGCTGGCCCTGATGCATCGCGGCTACACCGCCGAGCGGTACCTCGAACGGCTGGGCCAGGCCCGTGCGGCGGTCGAGGACCTGGCCGTGAGCACCGACATCATCGTCGGCTTTCCCGGCGAGACCGACGACGACTTCCAGTGCACGCTCGAGGTGGCGGCGGCGGCCGAGTACGACTACGCGTACACCTTCATCTTCTCGCCCCGACCCGGCACCGAAGCTGCCGAGATGCACGATCGGTTCGTCGAACCCGCCGTGGCGTCGGAGCGATTCCAGCGGCTCCGTGTCGTGGTCGAGCACAGCGCACTGGCCAAGCACCTTGCTCGCGTCGGCCGCATCGAGGAGGTCATCGTCGAAGGGCCGAGCAAGAAGGACCCGTCGGTCACCTCGGGGCGCACTCGACAGAACAAGCTGGTCCACTTCCCGGCCACACAGCCGCTGCGCGTCGGCTCCTACGCGTTGGTCGAGGTGACGGCGGCGGCGCCGCACCACCTGATGGGGCGGTTCGTCGAGCTCGTCGCCGAGCCGTCGCACAAGCGGCGCATCCCCGTTCTCGCCGGGTGAACGACCTGCTGGTGGTTCTCGGCCCGACGGCGTCGGGCAAGAGCGACGTTGCGATGGCCTTCGCTGCCCGCCATGCGAGGTCCGAGATCGTCGTCGTCGACGCGATGCAGGTGTATCGACGGATGGACATCGGCACCGCCAAGCCGTCGGCTGCTGATCGCGCGGCTGTGCCGCATCACGCGCTGGACCTGGCCGAGCCGAGCGACGAGTACGCGCTCGCCACGTACGTGCGGGCCGCCGGCACCGCACTCGCCGACATCGACGAGCGGGGTGCTCGTGCCGTGCTCGTCGCGGGCACCGGGCTGTACCTGAGGGCGGTCACCGACCCGATGGACATGCCGGGACGGTGGCCCGAGCAGCGAGCGGTTCTCGAGGCCCGTGTACTGGCCGAGGGCTCCGAGGTGTTGCACCGCGAGCTGACCTCGCTCGACCCGGTCGCCGCCGGCCGGATGGAGCCGGGAAACGCGCGGCGGGTGGTGCGCGCCATGGAGGTGACGCTCGGCAGCGGTCGGCCCTTCAGCTCATACGGGCCTGGGCTCGACCAGTATCCGGCAGTGCCGTTTCGCCTGGTGGGGTTGCGCTGGCCCCGACCCACGCTCGCCGAGCGCATCGCCGCTCGGGTGCACCGCATGATCGCCGCCAACCTGGTGGGTGAAGTGGAATCGCTGTTGGCCGAGCCCGCCGGGCTGTCGCGTACCGCGCGTCAAGCGCTCGGCTACAAGGAGATCATCGCCCACCTGGAAGGGGAGTGCTCGCTCGACGAGGCAGTGGACACGGTGATCCTGCGCACCCGACAGTTCGCGGTGCGCCAGGAACGATGGTTCCGTCGCGACCCCCGCATACGCTGGGTGGACATCGAACACGACCCGGTGGCAGAGGTGCTGCCGGTCCTCGAGAGCGCCTCATGATCAGCACGATTCCCGCCACTCGGCCACTGACGATCACCAAACACCACGGGCTCGGCAACGACTTCCTCGTCGTGTTCCACCCCGAAGTGGACGACCTTCCCGCGCTCGCCCGTCGCCTGTGCGACCGGCGCCGGGGCATCGGTGCCGACGGGATGCTGGTTGCCGAGATGGCCGATGGGTACGCGGCACGCATGACGCTGTTCAACGCCGACGGCTCACGGGCGGAGATGAGCGGCAACGGCATCCGCTGCTTCGCTCAAGCCATCGCGGCACGAGATGGCGGTCTCGATCCGCAACGCATCCTCACCGACGCCGGCGACCGAGTGATCACGCTCAGCGCCACCGACGATCCGACGGTCGTCTTCGCGGCCGTCGACATGGGCGAGGTCGGCAGCATCGACGAACCGGCCGACTGGCACCGCATCGGTGCCGACCCGATGCGCCCGGTGAGTCATCTCACGCTCGGCAATCCGCATTCGGTGGTCGGGGTGGAGGACGTGGCCGAGGTGGACCTTCTGGCCCTCGGCCGCATCGTTCCCCACGTGAACCTCGAGGTCGTCGAGCCAGGTCCCGAGCCCGACGCGATCACGATGCGGGTGCACGAGCGTGGTGCGGGCATCACCGAGGCGTGCGGTACGGGCGCCTGCGCCAGCGCATGGGCAGCCGCACAATGGGGTCTGGCCGTGCCGCGCGACGGCGAAATCCTCGTGCACATGGACGGCGGAGATGCGAGGGTACGGTTGCACCATCCGTCACCCGGCAGGGTCACCCTCGTCGGCCCGGCGCAGTACATCGCCACGGTCTCCGTCGACGTCTGAGCCGGACGCAGGTCGAGTCCGTTGGAGAAGAACCCCGCATGAACACCCCCTACAACGAGGCACTCGGCGCAACGCTCATCGAGCGGACCAAGCGAGAGCAGATCGTCATCGTGGGTGTCACGCTGCCTGGGCACACCGACGACGGCACCGAGGCAGGGCTCGATGAACTCGAACTGCTCATCGACACGGCCGGTGCCGATGTGGTGGCACGGATCGTTCAGCGGCGCGACTCGCCCGACCACACCTGGTACATCGGCAAGGGCAAGGCCCAGGAGTTGCGTGACTTGTGCCTGGTGGTCGATGCCGACACCGTGGTGTTCGACAACGAGCTCGCACCAGCCCAGCAGTACAACCTGGAGAAGATGCTCGGTCGTACCGCGCTGGATCGCACCGCGGTCATCCTCGACATCTTCGCTCAGAACGCGCACACCCTCGAGGGCAAGGCGCAGGTCGAGCTGGCGTTGCTGCGCTATCGGTTGCCCCGACTCCGCCGTGGGGCCAACGCTCGCATGTCGCAGCAGCGCGGCAGCATCGGCGGCCGGTTCGGTAGCGGCGAGACCAAGCTCGAGGTCGACCGGCGGCGGATCAAGAATCGCATCAGCCGCCTCGAGAAGGAGCTGAAGGACCTGCACGCCAACCGTCAGGTGCAGGGCAAGGGACGGGGCCGAAGCGGTCTCGCCGCGGTCACCATCGTCGGCTACACGAACGCCGGCAAGAGCACGTTGCTCAACCGGCTGACCCAGGCCGGTGTGCTCGTCGAGGACCGCCTGTTCGCGACCCTCGACCCGACGACGCGTCGGCTGTCGCTCCCCGGGGGCGAGCCGGTGCTGCTCACCGACACCGTCGGCTTCGTCCGTCGACTTCCGCACGGCCTGGTCGAGTCGTTCAAGAGCACGCTCGAGGTGGCCAGCTCGGCCGACTTCCTGGTGCATGTGGTCGACTGCGCGGCCCCCGACCCAGAGGGCCAGATCGCCGCGGTGCGTGAGGTGCTGGGCGAGATCGACGCGCTCACGGTGCCCGAGCTGCTGGTGTTCAACAAGTCCGACGTCGCGCCCGATGTCGCCGCCGAACTGGTCGAGCGGCACCAGGGCTCGGTCGAGGTCAGCGCGGCGACGGGCGACGGGATCGAGCACTTCCTGCGCGTGCTCGGCGACCGTCTCCGCTCGATCGCCAAGGTCGTCGAACTGCTCATCCCCTACGACCGCGGTGACGTGCTCGCGTCCATCCATCGCGAGGGTGAAGTGGTGTCCACGTACCACGAAGACGAGGGCATCCGCGTGCGGGCTCGCCTGTCGGAGGCGTCCGCGGGCCGCCTCGGCGAGTACCAGGTCCCTTCTTCCTGACGTGTCCGTTTCGGGCAGGATGGTGGGCGCATGAACGACGCTGCCGGTTTCGTCCCTCCGCCGTACCCGTACGACCGCCTCGACCGCTTCGCGCCGTTGGGTGCAGCGTTGCCGGGCGGACTGGTCGATCTGTCCATCGGCACCCCTTGCGACCCGCCGCCGGCCGACGTGGTGGCGGCACTGTCGTCGAGCAACACCGAACGCGGCTATCCGCCGTCCATCGGCACCGAGCCGCTGCGCCGCGCCATCCAGGCCTGGCTGCAGCGCCGCTTCGGGGTCGAGGCCTCGATGGCGCAGATCGCCGCCTGTGTCGGGACGAAGGAGTTCGTCGCCACGACGCCGCAGTATCTGCGCTTGCGGACGCCATCGCGCGACACCGTCCTGTACCCGGCGGTCGCCTACCCGACGTACGAGATGGGCGCGGTGCTCGCTGGTTGTCGGCCGGTGGCGGTGCCCGCTCGACCCGACGGGTCGATCGATCTCGGCGCCATCGACCCGGCTGACGCCGCCCGGGCACTGCTGCTGTGGGTGAACAGCCCGTCGAACCCGACAGGCGCACTCAGTGATCTCGACGCGGCGGCTGCGTGGGGCCGCGCCAACGGCGTGCCCGTCTTCAGCGACGAGTGCTACGTCGAGTTCACGTGGGACGGCCCGCCGCGCACGATCCTCGAGTCGGGCATGCGGGGAGTGGTGGCTGTTCACTCGCTGTCGAAGCGCTCGAACCTCGCCGGGCTGCGAGTCGGCTTCTACGTCGGTGACGAGGAACTCGTGACGTACCTCAAGGAGGTGCGCAAGCACGTCGGCATGCTGGTTCCGGGGCCGGCGCAAGCAGCCGGTGCGGTAGCGCTCGCCGACGACACGCACGTGCAGGTGCAGCGTGACCGGTACCGCTTCCGTCTCGAGCGACTCGGCGCCGTGCTGTCGCAGTGGTCGGGCCTCGAGGTGCCGATGCCGGCTGGCAGCTTCTACCTCTGGTTCGATGCGCGCGACGGCTGGGAGTTCGCCGAGCGGCTCGCCCGCGAGGGCGGCGCACTGGTGAGCCCGGGTGACTTCTACGGCTCCGGCGGAGCGCAGAACGTGCGCGCCGCGGTCGTGCAGCCCGACGATCGAATCGAGCTGGTGGCGCGCAGACTCGGTGTGCGCTGATGGCCCGACGAGGGACGGTCCTTCTCGGGGTCTCGATCGCCGTGGTCGGCGTGGTGGCCGGTGGCGCGCTCGCTGTCGCCGCGGCGGCCGTCGAGGCCCAGACCGTCGAAGGTTTCGCCCGTGCTCCCGTGGGTTGCACGACGACGCTGCAGTTCGACACTGCCGACACCTTCACCTTCTTCGTCGAGACCAAAGGCTCGACGAACGACCTCGGCGGCGATTGCGCCGGGAGTGGCGCGAGCTACTCGCGTGTCGAGGCCACCGCTCCGCAGGTGGAGTTGGCGCTGGTGAACAGCGACGATGCACCGGTGGCCCTGGGCGCGGCGAACGACTTCGAGTACGACACCGGCGATTTCGTCGGCACCTCGTTCGCCACGGTCGAGATCGTCGCCGCGGGTACGTACCGGCTCACCGTGACCAGCGAGGATCGCGACTTCGCGATCGCCGTGGGGCGAGACCCTGCAGTGGACAGCGCCATCTCTCTGGCCGCAGGGCTGACGATCGGTGGCCTCGGGCTGCTGATCGGTGCGATCCTGATCGTGGTGGGGGCCGTGTCGGCGCCAAGGACCATCGCGGCCACGGCGACTCCACCGCCGATCGCGCCGCCCGGCGCGCCCTTCGGCGGGTACGTGCCGACGCCGCCACCGCCGCCACCGGCTCCGCCTGAGCAGCGTCTGCCGCCGGGCACACCGTTGCCGCCACCGCGGCCACCTCAGGCCTGACCGTGCGCCTGGCGTGCGCGCCAGGCGGTGCCGTCAGAGGCGGCGCATGACCGTGACGACTCGGCCGAACACGGCGACCTCGTCGGCGGTGAACACCATTGGCGACAGCCGCGGGTTGGCGGGCAGCAACGTGACCGTGTTGCCCTTGCGCTGATACGTCTTGACCGTGGCCTCGTCGCCGGGAATGCCGGCGATGACGATGTCGCCGTTCTCGGCTGAGGTCTGGCTGCGGGCGACGACGAAGTCGCCGTCCATGATGCCGACCTCGATCATCGAATCGCCGCGCACCCGGAGCATGAACAGGTCGCCACCGGTGCCGGTGAAGTCCTCGGGCAGCGGGAACAGTTCCTCGACGTTCTCCTGTGCCAACACATCGGTGCCGGCGGCCACGTCGCCCACGAGCGGCACGTGGCGCACGGGCCGCCGTTCGATCGCCGCATCGGAGCTGGGATCCCATCGCACCTCGATGGCACGGGGCTTGGTGGGGTCGCGGTGCAGGAAACCCATGCGCTGCAACGAAGCGAGGTGGCTGTGGACCGTGGACGGCGACGTGAGACCGACGGACTCGCCGATCTCGCGCACGCTGGGCGGATAGCCGCGATCGCGCATGCTCTTCTCGATGACTTCGAGGATGCCGCGCTGGCGGTCGGTGAGCTTTTCGGAGAGTGCAGCCATGAGGTCAACGTACACGCGTTCGTCCGTCAGGTCAAACATCCGTTCGTGCAACAAATGTTCGGTCGAGGGTTGACGATCGAACAATCGTTCTGCCACACTACGAACAGGCGTTCGCAAACACCTGTTCGATTCGCCGCCCAGATCATCACCAGATGATCACCAGATCAACCGTGTCACACCCTTCGTGAAGGATCCCGATCATGTCGACCACCGCAGCGCAGCTCTCATCACCGAACCGCTACACCGTGATCCTTCCCCCTCGCCTCGCCGAGCCCCGTCCCACCACGCAGGTCTACGTGCGTCGCCGCCTCCTGGTCGGCCTCGTCGTCGTCGCCGTCGTGTTGGGCGTGTGGTTCGGTGCGGGCAACGTCCTGGCGAACCGCAGCGGAGCACCTGCCTCCTCCGCTGCGGTTCGTCCGGCCATCGCCTATGTGGTCCAGCCCGGCGACACCCTGTGGTCCATCGCCGAGCGGCACCACGGGGCCATCGACCAGGCCGAGTACGTCGACCTGCTCGTGCGCCGCAACGGTGGCGCCACCATCCAGGTCGGTCAGTCGGTCACGCTCCCCTGACCGTGCGCTGGTACCGCAGGCCTGAACAACGCCGCACTGGGGAACGGGGCGAGGCCCGTCCGAGGGAAGCGCGCCACTAGCCTGCACCCGATGCGTTGCCCGAAGTGCCAAGCCGACGACACCAAGGTGATCGATTCGCGCGAAGCAGAGGATGGCATGGTCATTCGCCGCCGGCGCTCGTGTGTGGCCTGTGCGCAACGGTTCACCACCTACGAACGCTTCGAGGAGGTGCCGTTGGTGGTCATCAAGAGCCGTGGTCAGCGCGAGCCGTTCGACCGGACGAAGGTGATCGCCGGTCTCACCGCCGCATGCAAGGGGCGGCCGGTGACGGCTGAGCAGATCGAGCAACTCGGCGAGGCCATCGAGGAGCACGCTCGCCTGCAGGGCCCGGAGATCCCATCGGCCGAGGTCGGTCTCGAGATTCTCGACCGGTTGCGCTCGATCGACGAGGTCGCCTATCTCCGTTTCGCCAGTGTCTACAAGGGCTTCGACGCAGCCGCCGATTTCCAGCGTGAGCTGACGTTGCTGAAGAAGCTGCAGCGCTCGTGAACCGCACGGTTGCGCTGCTGGCCTCGGCGGCGCTGTTGTTCGCGGCTGCCTGTAGCGGCTCGGAGACCTCTGGCACGGCGGCCGCGGTCGAATCGACGAGCGCCAGCGGGGCCCCCACGACGGTCACCGTTGCGGCCACCGCCACGTCCACCACCGCACCCACCACCACGTCCACCACCGCACCCATCACGACCGCCGCACCCACCACCACGACGTCGCCGAGCACGTCGACCTCGGTCGCGCGTCCTGGGGACTACTTGGGCGACGAGGTCATCGGCACCTCCGCCGGTGGCCGACCGATCGTCGCCTCGCACCGCGGGACGCCGGGCGGCAAGGTCGTGCTGGTGGTTGGGGTCATCCACGGCAACGAGAACGCCGGGTTGGCCATCGTCGACCGGTTGGCCGTCATGCCCCTGCCGGCGGGAATCGATCTGTGGCTGCTGCCGCTGATGAACCCCGACGGGTTCGCCAACGACGTGCGCGGCAATGAGCACGGTGTCGACCTGAATCGCAACTTCCCCCACGACTGGACGGCCATTGCGTCGCCCGGCGAGTGGCAGTACAGCGGCAGCGGACCTGGCAGCGAACCCGAGACGCAGGCGTACATGACCTTCGCCGAACGGGTGCGGCCGGCGTTGACGCTGTGGTACCACCAGGACCTGTTTCGCGTGTCGCCCTCCAGTGGCCGAGACGGCCCGCTGCGGCGGCGGTACGCCGAACTCACCGGGTTGGCGTACGAGACCGTGAGCGGCACCGGGTCGGTGTACACGGGCGTCGCGGCGACGTGGACGCGTCGGACAGTGCCGAGCGCGATGTCGTTCATCGTCGAGTTGGGCCCGACGTTGCCGTCCGGCGAGGTGCAGCGCCACGCCGACGCCGTGCTGGCGGTCGCGCAGATGGCCTGAACCGGCCGAATCGTTCAGCCGGCTCGCACGTAGCGGGTGAACAGGAAGCCGTCGTCCTCCAACACGTGAGCGAGAACCATGCGTTGGGCGAGGTCGGGCGCTCCGGCGAGCAGGCGTGGACCGCTGCCACCCGCGAGTTGTGGTGACACGGTGAGGTTCAACTCGTCGACCAGGCCTGCCGCGGCGAGCTGCCCGTTCAGCGAGGCGCCGCCTTCGGCCTGCACCACCTTGGCGTCGAGTTGCGCCAGCGCGGCAGCGAGGTCGACGTCACCCACGCCGGCGCGCACGCACGGCACCGGCACCTTCGGGCCGTCCTCCGGGAGGATCAGCAACGAGCGATCGGACTGCCAGATCGGGGCGTCGAAGTCGAAGTCGCCGGTACGCGACACGACGGCGAGCCGAAGGTCGGGTGAGCGCGGTGGCCCGTAGCCCTCCTTGCGTGCCGTCGACGCGCCGACGACGACCACGTCGACCAACGTGCGCAACGTGAGCAGCAGCTCCTGGTCCACCGGGTTCGAGAGGAACCGTGACGTGCCGCCGACCACCGTCGAGCCGTCGAGGCTGGCGACCATGCACAGTGCCACCCACGGTCGCCCGACCGGGGTGGGCCGTGGGACGTCGTAACAGTCGCGCAGGGTCAGGTCGTCCGCAGGGTGGGGGAAGAGGCGTCGCACAGATGAGAGGATGCCACTCATGTCGACCGATGAGGCCATGGGGACCGAACGCGAGCGAACCGACGACACGCGGACAGCGTTCCGAACCTGTCCGCTGTGCGAGGCGGGGTGCGGACTCGAGATCTCGGTCACCGCGGGCAAGGTCACCCGCATCCGGGGCGATCAGGCCGATGTGTTCAGCAAGGGATTCCTGTGCCCGAAGGGCAGCACCTTGCGGCAACTGCACGACGATCCCGACCGGTTGCGCAAGCCGCTGGTGCGCCGCGATGGCGTGCACGTCGAAGTCGAGTGGGACGAGGCCTGGGCAGTGGTCGCCGACCGACTGCAGGCCGTCCTCGGGCAACACGGCCGTGAGGCGGTCGGGGTGTACCTGGGCAACCCGAGCGCGCACAATCTGGGCGCACTGCTCTACAACCGCGCACTGCTCCAGGCGCTGGGGTCCCGACGGCGGTTCAGCGCGTCGACAGTGGACCAGATGCCCCGCCAGGTGGCGGCCGGCTACGTGTTCGGCTCGCCGGTGACGGTGCCGGTTCCCGATCTCGACCACACCGACCACCTGGTGATCATCGGTGCCAACCCATATGCGTCGAACGGCAGCCTGTGTACGGCTCCCGACTTCCCCGGGCGTCTCGAGGCCATCCAGGCGCGGGGTGGCGCGCTCGTGGTCGTCGACCCTCGACGGAGCCGAACCGCCGAGCAGGCCGATCGGTGGCTGGCCATCCGGCCCGGCACCGACGCGCTGTTCCTCGCAGCGGTCGCCACGACGATGGCGCAGGAGGGACTCATCCACGTCGGGGTCCACGTGGCCAGCCATGTCAGCGGTGTCGACGAGGTGGTCGCAGCGCTCGCGCCGTTCACGCCCGAGGTGGTTGCCGCGGCAACGGGACTGACACCCGCCGACATCCGTCGGGTCGCTCGCGACCTGTGTGCTGCCGCGAGTGGCAGCGTGTACGGACGAATCGGCACCACGACGACCGAGTTCGGTACGACGACGTCGTGGTTGATCGACGTCGTCAACACCTTCAGCGGAAACCTCGACCGCCGCGGCGGAGCGATGTTCTCCAAGCCGGTCGCCGGCAGCGGGAACACCCGTGGCCGCACCGGTACGGGAAAGGGCTTCAGCGTCGGACGTGGCCACACCCAGGTCCGGGCGTTGCCGGAGGTGATGGGCGAGTACCCGGCCGCGGCGCTCGCGGAGGAGATCACCGAGGCCACCGACCCGATTCGGGCGCTCGTGACGGTCGCCGGCAACCCCGTGCTGAGCACGCCGAACAGCGAGCAACTCGATGCCGCGCTCGGTGCGCTGGAGTTCATGGTCAGTGTCGACATCTACCTGAACGAGACCACCCGGCACGCCGACGTCATCCTCCCGCCGCCGTCGCAACTGCAGCGCGGGCACTACGACATCGCGCTGCTCGGTTTCGCGGTGCGCAACATCGCCAACTACAGCGAGGCGGTGCTGCCCCTCGACGAGGGTGCCCCCGACGAGTGGGAGATCCTGGCCAAGCTCGGGCTCATCGCTGCTGGGATGGGACCCGATGCCGACCCGTCCGTCGCCGACGGCGTCCACCTCGCGGGCATGGTGCGTCAGAGCGTGGGCGATCCGTCGTCACCGATTCACGGACGTGACGCCGACGAGGTGCTCGCCGCGCTCGGCGACGTGCCGGGGCCGGAGCGGACGCTCGATTTCATGCTGCAGACCGGTCCATACGGTGCTGCCTTCGGTCAGCGTCCCGACGGGGCGAGCCTTGCGCTCCTCCAGCAGCACCCGCACGGCGTCGACTTCGGCGCCCTCGAGCCCCGCCTGCCCGACGTGCTGCGCACGCCGTCCGGCACGGTCGAGCTGGCGCACCCCGTGCTGATGGCCGACCTCGAGCGGTTGGCGGCGGCCATCCCGGCCCTCGAAGCGCGCGAGTTGGTGCTCGTCGGCCGTCGGCATCTGCGCAGCAACAACTCGTGGATGCACAACATCGAGGTGTTGGTGAAGGGCGCGCTGCGCTGCACGCTCCACGTCCATCCCGATGACGCGCACCGGTTGGGCCTGGCGAACGGGGGCGTCGCTCGGGTGACCAGCCGTGTCGGTCAGGTCGACGCGGCGGTGGAAGTCACCGACTCGGTGCGTCCGGGCGTGGTGAGCCTGCCGCACGGATGGGGCCACGGGCAGCCCGGGACACAGCTGCGGGTGGCCGCCGAGCGGGCTGGAGTGAACAGCAACGTGCTGTCCGACCACGAGGCACTCGATCCCCTCAGCGGGACATCGGTGCTCAACGGCATTCCCGTCGACATCGTCGCCGTCTGACGCTGCTCGCGGGCCGCGGGCGGCCCGGCCTGTGGATATGTGGACAACCACTGCCTCGTTGTCGGGCCGTTTCCGGCTGTTCACGGTCTGTCCACACCCGGTGCACACTGAAATCCACAGCCTTGTACCTCTTCCTTCCCACAGGGCGGTGCCCGTAAGGTGCCCCCGTCAGCTGGCGACGGTGCAAGACGTGGATGGACGACACAAGGTTCCGGACGAGGTCGGAACGGACTTCGAAGGCACCGAACTGTCGTGGGGGCGAGGACTCCGGACCTGCGATCTTGCACCGTCGACCATGCCGATCCGTGCCGTGCGCGACGTCGTCGACGTCGTGGGACTGCGAGTTCGCGCAACATCGTCGGTTGGTCATTGACACGGGTGTAACTACAGTGCTGTAATCTCCCAACCTCTTGTGGTCGGTGGGGTCAATGAGGTTCGTCAACCACCACATCTTGTGGTGGGGAGCAATCTTGTGGTGGGGAAGCAATTCGGAACCGACCACTCGAACCGCACCACTCACCACCATCGTTTCCCATCACCATCGTTTCGCAACACCAAGTCCGGGGCGTTGCAGCCGCCCCACACCGTCAACAAGGAGCACACAACATGTCATTGGCGCCTGATCGTCTCGCCATCGGTATCCGCCGGCACTTCACCACGCCGGGTGTGCATCCCTACGACGAGGTGGTGTGGGAGCGTCGCGACGCACGGATCAGCAACTGGAAGGACGGCACGGTCGCGTTCGAGCAGCTCGGTGTCGAGTTCCCCACGACCTGGTCGCTGAACTCGACGAACATCGTCGCCCAGAAGTACTTCCGCGGCACGCTCGGTACCGACGAGCGTGAGACCTCGCTGCGCCAGGTCATCGACCGCGTCACCGAGACCATCACCACCTGGGGCGGCGAAGGCGGGTACTTCGCCGACGAAGCCGAGAGCGAGGCCTTCCGCAACGAGCTGAAGTTCATCCTCGTCACCCAGCGCGCCGCCTTCAACAGCCCGGTGTGGTTCAACATCGGCGTGAAGGACGTGCCCCAGCAGGCCAGCGCGTGCTTCATCCTGTCGGTCGACGACAAGATGAGCTCGATCCTCAACTGGTACCGCGAAGAGGGCGTCATCTTCAAGGGCGGCTCCGGTGCCGGTGTGAACCTGTCGAAGATCCGTTCCAGCTACGAGTTCCTCAACGGTGGTGGCACGGCGAGCGGGCCGGTCAGCTTCATGCGCGGTGCCGACGCCTCGGCCGGCACCATCAAGAGCGGCGGCAAGACCCGTCGTGCAGCGAAGATGGTCATCCTCAACGTCGACCACCCCGACGTGCAGGAGTTCGTGTGGTGCAAGGCCAAGGAGGAGAAGAAGGCCCGCGTGTTGCGCGACGCCGGCTTCGACATGGACCTCGACGGCAGCGACTCGTTCAGCATCCAGTACCAGAACGCCAACAACTCGGTCCGCATCACCGACGACTTCATGGAAGCCGTCGTCAACGACGCCGACTGGGACCTCAAGGCCGTCACCGACGGCTCGACCGTTCGCACGGTGCGTGCCCGCGACCTGTGGCGCGACATCGCCACCGCGTCGTGGGAGTGCGCCGATCCGGGCCTGCAGTTCGACACCACGATCAACAAGTGGCACACCGCGCACGCCACCGGTCGCATCAACGGCTCGAACCCGTGCAGCGAGTACATGCACCTCGACAACTCGGCCTGCAACCTGGCGTCGATCAACCTGCTGCACTACCTCGACGAAGAGGGAACCTTCGACGTCGAGGCGTACATGCACACCGTCGAGGTCATCTTCACGGCCCAGGAGATCCTCGTCGGCCGCGCCGACTACCCGACCGAGCCCATCGGTGAGAACAGCCGCAAGTTCCGTCAGCTGGGCATCGGCTACGCCAACCTGGGCGCCACGCTGATGGCGCTGGGTCTGCCCTACGACAGCGAAAAGGGTCGTGCCTGGGCCGCCGCACTCACGTCGCTGATGACCGGCCACGCGTACGCCACGAGCGCTCGCACCGCCAGCCGGATGGGGCCGTTCGCCGGCTTCGCCGAGAACGAGCCGTTCATGTTGAACGTGCTGCGCATGCACCGCGACGCCCACGAGCAGATCGCCAACACCGGCATGGTCCCCGCAGAACTGGTCGAGGCCGGTCGTCAGGCGTGGAACTCGGCCGTCGTCGACGGCGAGGAGCACGGCGTCCGCAACAGCCAGGCCAGCGTGTTGGCGCCCACGGGCACCATCGGCCTGATGATGGACTGCGACACCACCGGCATCGAGCCCGACCTCGGACTGGTGAAGATGAAGAAGCTGGTCGGCGGCGGCACGATGACGATCGTCAACCAGACGATCCCGCGTGCGCTGCGCAAGCTCGGGTACACCCCCGACCAGATCGCCGACATCGTGGCCTACATCGACACCGAGAAGAGCATCCTCGGTGCGCCGCACCTGGCGGCCGACCACGTCGCCGTGTTCGCCTGCTCGATGGGCGACAACACCATCCACTACGAGGGTCATGTCCGCATGATGGGTGCGGTGCAGCCGTTCATCTCCGGTGCCATCTCCAAGACGGTGAACATGCCCGAAGAGGCCACCATCGCCGACATCGAGGCGCTGCACCAGCTGAGCTGGGAGATCGGCCTGAAGGCCGTCGCCATCTACCGCGACAACTGCAAGGTGGCCCAGCCGCTGAGCACCGCGAAGAAGGATGATGCCCAGGAACCGACCGCCGAGGCGGCAGCCACCGAGGTGGTCGAGCGCATCGTCGAGAAGATCGTCCACCAGCCGATCCGCCAGAAGCTGCCGCGCAGTCGTCGTGGACGCACGTTCGAGTTCCGCGTCGCCGACTGCAAGGGTTTCGCCACCATCGGCGAGTACGCGAACGGCCAGCCCGGCGAGATCTTCCTCACCGTGTCGAAGCAGGGCTCGACGCTCAGCGGCATCATGGACGCGTTCGCGAAGAGCATCAGCTACGGCCTGCAGTACGGCGTGCCGCTGCGTGCGTTCGTCGAGGCGTTCACGAACATGCGCTTCGAGCCGGCCGGCATGACCGACGATCCCGACATCCGCTTCGCGTCGTCGATCATGGACTACCTGTTCCGCCGCCTCGCGCTCGAGTACTTGACCTACGACGAGCGCGCCGAGATGGGCATCTTCTCGATCGACGAGCGGTTGCAGCCCACGCTGCCGGGCGTCGAGGAGAGCGTGATGCAGACCCGGACCGGCAGCGAGATGGCCGCCGATCCGAAGACCATCCCGTCGGCCGAGGAGCTCGTGCAGCAGCTCGAGCTGGGTACCGCCCCGCCGGCGCCGAACAACGACGTCACCAACCCGGACGGCATCGTGCGTGCTGCCGAAATCACGCCGAAGCCAGCGGTCCGCCACAGCGACGCACCGATGTGCATGCAGTGCGGTGTGCAGATGAACCGTGCCGGCTCGTGCCACGCCTGCCCCAGCTGCGGCAGCACCAGCGGCTGCAGCTGATGTGAAGTAACTCCGAGATTTCAGCGGAAGTGACGCCGAGATTTCAGTGGAGTGACATCCGAACTTCAGTGCGGCGACACGCACCTTCAGTAGTTCCACCGAGAGGGGGGAGGCCATGTGCCTCCCTCCTCTCTGTTTGAACGACTCTTCGAGAGCGAAAGACGCTCGGCTAGGTGGCAAGGATTTGAGGTTGTCGACAGAGGTGTCCCACGCGCGGAGGTCCAGCCGGGCTGCCTCCTCGTCACCCGATCAAGATGGATCGGACAACAGTGTGCGTCCTCCCCGCAGCTCGCAACGCCTTGCGTCAGATTCTCAATCAGGGCATTCTGCGCTACCTGGCACTCTCTCGGACCCGGCGGTAGTGGACGGGTCAGAACGGTTGTGGTCAGGTGGTGTTGCTGGGGTCAAGGCTGCGGACGGTCTCAGCGGGTGGCGTCGGCGGCCCGGCGTCGCAGTCGAAGGACACCGCGGTAGCAGATGGCCATGCACGAGCTCTGAGCGTTGAACAGCACTCTGGCTGTGGTCTGCTCGAGGAGGGTTCCGGTGCCAATCGAGCCGATGTCGCCTCCGAGCGCGGCGGGTCAACGATCAGATCACTGCAATGCTTGCCCTCGCCGCAGTGATGGAGCTGACCGGCGGCCTGGGTGCAACGTCGGCGTCGGCGCGGAACGCCAGTGCTCAGTCGCGTCTCGACCCGGCGCGAACCAGGCCCGATTCATACGCAACAATCACGGCTTGCACGCGGTCGCGCACACCCAACTTGGATAACACGCGCGTGACGTGGCTCTTCACCGTTGCCTCCGACAGGTACAGCGCGCCGCCGATCTCGGTGTTCGAACGACCGTCGGCCAACAGACGGAGCACCTCGAGCTCCCGCGGGGTCAGATCGACGAGCGCCGGCGGTACCGAGTCGTGGGGCCGCGGTCGGGCGATGTAGTGCTCCAGAAGTCGACGAGTCACCGTCGGGCTGAACAGCGCTTCGCCGACCGCCACCAGATGGATCGCCTCTACCAGCCGAGAAGCTGGAGCCGATTTCACGAGGAATGCACTGGCGCCCGCTGCGAGCGCGTCGAAGACGTGTTCGTCTTGATCGAACGTGGTGAGGATCATCACCTTCGTCACACTTCCCGACTGCACGATGTGGCGCGTCGCCTCGATTCCATCGATGCCCGGCATGCGTACGTCCATCAGCACCACGTCAGGTCGGAGCCGACCTACGGCTACGACCGCCTCGGATCCGTCCGCTGCCTCGCCCACGACCTCGATGTCGCCTGTGGCTTCGAGGATCATCTTGATCCCGCTCCGGATGAGCTCCTGATCGTCGGCGATCAGCACTCGCAGCGTCATGTGACGAGCGCCGGGATCGATGCGTGGACAGCGAATCCGCCACCGGAGGTCGGTCCATATTCCAGTCGACCACTGAAGAACCCCACACGTTCGCGCATGCCGAGCAGGCCGTGCCCAGCACCACCGGGTTTGACCGGCGATGGTTCGATGGCGCCGTCGTTCACCACCTCCACATCGAGTCCATCGCTGCGGTAGCGGAGCACCGCCCGAGTCGGGGCAGCAGGTGCGTGTGTACATGCGTTCGTCAGAGCCTCCTGGAGCACGCGGTATGCGCAGATGCCGACGCCCGCCGGCACCGGCCAGGCGGGACCTTCGACCTGGAAGTCGACAGTGAGGCCAGCACGACGGAACTGTGCCAGGAGTTGCTCGACGTTCAACAGCGACGGCTGCGGCACCAGATCGTCACCGGGATCGTCCTCCTCGCGCAGCAGACCTAGGAGGCGTTGCATCTCGACGAGAGCCTGACGCCCGGCGTCCTGCACCGCAACCATCGGCGCACGAGCCGTCGAAGGATCCCGGTCGAGGCACAGTTCCGCGGCGCTGGCCTGGATGATCATCAGGCTGAGACCGTGCGACACGATGTCGTGCAGCTCACGCGCGATCCGCCGCCGCTCCCCGGCGACCGCATCGTGTGCCGTCGCTTCTGCGTGATGCTGCGACTCCAAGAGCCGTCGCTCGGCAGCGATCGACACCTCGATCCGCCGCCAGACCGACCAGCCGGCAGCCCAGGCAATCACCTGTTGAAAGTTCCCGAACAGCAGGTCGCCGGGAGCGAAACCCTTCGTCACGAGGATCGTCGCGCTGACGACGCCGACTGCGGCGGCAAGGCCGATCTTCGCGTCGCGACGGCCGCCGTAGGCCGCCACCGAGTACACCGCGACGGCGAAGGCGAACACCGGTACCAGCATCTCCTGCAAGGGAACCCCGGTGATCAGCGCCGCAGCCCCGGCAACGAAGACCACCATTTGAGAGAGCAACGGTCGAGACCGTCGACCCGACAACGCGATCGCCATCATGAAGTAGAACGGCGCGCCGAGAGCTGCGTGCGGACGAATCGCTGCGTTTCCCCACAGTTCGACCTGCCCAGCGATGACCAACGCCCCCGCCACCGCGGCATCGAAGCCCCACCGACGGACTCCCGACCCCGGTCGATCCATTCCGATGTCCATCGCGGCGAATGTAGTTGCCGTCAACGGTCGTGGCGTCCGACGAAGGTCGATTTCGGATGATCCAGACGTCGGTACTCCTGGCGACCTGGGCCCGATGCGCACGGAGTGGCTCGAGCCGTACGGTCGCTCGGACGGCCCACCCGGGCCGAAGGAGGCAGCAATGATCACTTCTCGTTTGCGGTGCGCCGGGTTCGTGGCAGCCGTCGCAGTCCTCGGCGCCGGATGCTCGAGCGATACGTCCGACTCGACCGCCACGACCGCAGAATCGACGGCACCGACAACGGCAACCCCGCCCGATACTGCGTCCAGCGTTGCGACGACCGCCTCAGGCGGTGAGGTCACGCTGGCGGTTCGCTTCAGCGAGGCACGCGGCCCCGAGACGATCGACGTCACCTTCGGCGGTGCGATCGACGACGCCGGTTCGGCGACTCAGACCTTCAATGACTCTGGGGAAGGTGGATCCGGGACGATCGAGTTCACCCTCGGACAGGGCACCCTCACGGCCTCGTTCGTGGAGCATGATTTCCAGTTGAACATGGATGCCGCAGCCTGCACTGCCTCGCCGACCTCGAGCGGCACCATCACCATCGACGGCGGTACCGGCGCGTACGCAGGTGCAGCAGGCACCGTGGACTTCACCATCGAGGGCATGGTCGTCGGCGAGAAGGATGCGAACGGCAAGTGCCTCAGCGACACTGCGCCGCCACTGTCCTCGACCACGGACCTGACGGGTACGGGCCAGATCGACTTCGCCGGCTGACGGCCAGGATCCACCGCGCGACCGCGCCGAGTTCAGATCGACATCACACGCAGGGCCTGCCCCCGAAGTGCAGGTTGGGGCGTGCTCACCGGCGGTCGACCCACACCTGTCTGCCGCTATGGGCGGTGGACAACAGCCGCCGCTTCGGACAATGCGCACCACTCGAATGGGGCGAGTGTGGTGGCTGGCTGTCGGTTCGGCGTGCGACTGGGCGCTACTCGATCCCGAGTTCCTTCAGCCGGCGAGAAGCCCGGCTGCATCCGGATTGTCGATCACGTACTTCCACGTACCGTCGGGTTGGCGGCGAGCAAGCTCAGCGGTGGTCGCTGAGATCGCTTCACCTCCGATGGTCATCGTCCACCGGTTACTCAGCATTGCCAGCTCGCCCTGCTCAACGGCGTATTGGGTGACCATCTCGATCTGTCCGCCCAGTGCGATGAAGCCCGCCCAGGTCGCTCGGATGGCATCGAGTCCCTGCACCGGCCCTTCGGGTCCGAACAACCACGCATCTGACTCGTACAAGCTCACCAGTGCTTCGACATCAGCGCTGTTGAACGCGTCTTGCACACCGGAATGAAGGTCGGAAGGTCCCATCGGCCAAGCGTATCGCAGGGTCCATACCTGGGTTTTCACGTCAGCAAACGCCGTGGTCGGTCCGCACATGCCGCACATGCCTGCCGATCGGATCGGTGGACCTGTATGCCGGGATCGGGCAGTCTGGGTTGACGCCGAACCACGGCGAGGTCGAAGGACTGTCGCGCGTCGACGCTGATCGCGTACAGGTGCCTGAGTCAGCTGCAACCGACGTGCGGGAAGATCACCACACGGCCCTGGCCGAAGTCCACCGAGAGGTCGTTCCGTTGACCGTATGTGGCAGTGCCCACGACCTTGCCGTTTACTGGGGCCCACGACGGCAGCGTGCCATCGGCCGCCCACTCGGTGCCGGGTCCAAGCGGATACTGCGGCCATTGGCCATCGCTGATCTCGATTGTCACCGACGTGGACGCTCCCCGGTTCGGATGCCGTCATTGAAGCCGGACACGTCACACGCAGCCGGGGACAAGATCCACCAGGGGACACCCCCCAACTGGGTCAGTCCAGCTGAGCCCACAGCGTGTCGGGGGCTGATTCGTCCCACGTGGCCTTCTGGGGCTGTTCCGTTTCGGATCCCGGAACGGAACAGCCCCAGTTCCGCGTCTGCCTCGCGGTCGGTTCGCCCGCATCCTCTTTCCGGGTGACGACGTCGGCGACAATGGCATTGTCACCTGAAGGGGGAGCGATGCCGACCACCACCGTCGACGATCTCACGCGCATGCGCGATCACCTGTTCTTCGAAGGAGAGGACGCCCGCCGGAAGCTGAGCCGGTTCTGGGTGCTGCTGTTGCTCGCTTCGGCGATCGCCTCGGCAGGTGTGGTCGGCGACTCGACCGCAACGGTGATCGGGGCGATGATCGTCGCCCCGCTGATGACCCCGATCATGGGCACGGTGCTGGCCATCACCACTGCCGACCGGGCGAACCTGGTTCGCAGTGTGGCATTGGTGATCGGCGGCGCAGCCGCGGCGATCGCCGTGGGGTACCTGATGGGTCTGCTCAGTCCTATCGACGTCGTCGCGTCGACCAGCACGCAGGTGGCAGGGCGAGTGAACCCTCGGCTGATCGACCTGATCGCGGCGGTGGCCACGGGTGCGGTCGGCGCATTCGCCCAGTGCCGTGAGGACGTCAGCGACACCCTGCCGGGCGTGGCCATCGCGATCTCGCTCGTGCCCCCGCTGGCCGTCGTGGGACTGACGCTGGAAGGTGGCGCTCCGGGTCAGGCGTGGGGAGCGTTGCTGCTGTTCCTCACGAACGTCGCCGCGATCCTGCTCACCGGCACCGTGGTGATGACGATGTTCCAGGTGCAGGGCCTTGCCGCGGCCGAGGCGGTGGCCAGCTTCTCGCGACGCAAGGCGATCGCTGTCGTCGTCGTCTTCGTCGTCGCCATCGCCGTGCCGCTGGGCTTCGCCACAGCGACGCTCACCAACGACCGGACGAACGAGTCGACTGCGGCACGCATCGCTCGCGAGTGGGCAGAGCCGGTCGGCTGGACGTTCGTCACCGTCGGTCGGACGACCGGGGGGCTCACCATCACCGTCGCTGGCGCATTGCCGGCGCCCGACACGGCGACGTTGCGCGCCGAACTCGACGCCGCCGGCCTCGACGACGTGGATGTGCGCGTCCGGTTCGTGCCGGTGGAGACGGTCGACCTCCCGGGCGGCTGAGCCGACGGGGCTCGCTCAGAGCGCTGCGTACACGGCGTCGATGAGCGCTCGGTTGCGGGTGCTCTGCCACCTCGGGATGACGTGGTTCATCACGTAGCCGAAACCCAGTCGTGCGTCGGGGTCGCCGAAGCCGAGCGCGCCGCCGGTGCCGAAGTGGCCGAACGAACGGGGACTGGTGCCGAGCGGTCTGCGGTCGCTGGTGGGTACGAACCCGAGACCGACGCTGATGTCCTCGCCCAGCACCGGGCACGGGCCGTGCGCCTGCACTCGCGTGGCTTCGGCCAGGAGATCGGGTGACAGCACCTCACCGGGCTCGACGAGCGCGCGATAGACGCGGGCCAGGCCGTTCGCCGTGCCGTGACCGTTCGTGGACGGCACCTCGGCACTGCGCCATTGGGCGCTGTTGACGACCCCGTGCGACGAGTAGCCGGGTGGATTGAAATAACCGAGCATCACCATTCGGGAATCCCCCTCGAGTGCGTCCCAGTCGAGGGTCGGCATGGCCGAACCGGGAGCCCAGATGACGTCGGCACAGCGATGCTGTTGGTCGAGCGGCACACCCCACCAGACGTCGGCACCGAGCGGTCCGGCCACGTCGCGCAGCAGTTCACCGGGCATGCCGCCCGTGGCACGCCGTGTCGCCTCACCGACGAGGTGACCGAACGTGCTGGTGTGATACACGATGCGGCTGCCCGGCTCGAACCACGCGTCGGTGGCCGCCAGGGCGGCGGCCATCCTCGGCCAGTCCCACAGGTCTTCGTCGCGCAGCAGCGTGCGAATGGCCGGCACTCCGGCGCGGTGGGTGAGCGCGTGGCGCAGCGTGGCGGTCTCCTTTCCACCGGCACCGAACTCGGGCCACAGATCGGTCAACGGTGCGTCGAGGTCGACGGCGCCTCGGTCGACCGCACGCAACGCCACCATCGCGAGCAGTCCCTTCCCCACCGAGTACATGTTCACCAACGTGTCGGGCCGCCACTCGGCGGTGTGCGCCGCGTCGGTCCAGCCGCCCACCAGATCGACGACGGTGCGGTCGCCGATGATCACCGTGCACGCCGCGCCCACCTCACCGCGCTCGGCGAAGTTCGCCTCGAAGGCGTCGCGGACGCCGCGGAACGCCGGGTCGCAGCGTCCCGACACTGGTGCCCGATCGACGCTGCTCATCGCCGACCAGTCTGACAGTTGCCGCGGGCGGTGGGGGTGGTGCGACGTAGCCTGTGCGGAATGCGGCGCATCACCGCGGGTACGGGTGAGACTCAGAGCGCGGCGCCGCCCGCGGTCCACGCCGACGCGCCATCTGCCGCGTGGGGTGTGGTGGCGGCGGCCGTGCTCGGTGCGGTCCTGCCGCAGACGTGGTTTCGGGTGGGCACCTTTCTCGCGGCCGGCGACACGTTCCCCCAGTTGGAGGGGTTGCGGGGCATCACCCGCCTGTGGGGGACCGAGTTCACCGGCACCGGCTCCACGGGCTTTCCCGCAGCACAACTTCTGGAACGCGGCCTGCTCGACGGCGTGACGCGCCTGGGCGGTTCACCCGAGTTGGCACAACGGCTGTGGTTCACGGTGGTGCTCGCAGTGTGCGCGGCGTCGGTCGCGTGGCTCGCGTTGGCGTTCACGCGACGTCCGGTCGCCGTGTTCGTCGCGGGCGCGGTGGCCGTCATGAACCCGTTCCTGATCATCACGATCCCGAACCTGCAGCCGGTCATCGCCCTTGCATGCATGGCCCTCCTCGTCGGCATCGCCGTGCGACTGGCTCGCGGTGAACACGTGGCCGCGCTCGTCGGTGTCGCGCTCAGCGCGTGGGCCGCCGAACTCGCCCGAACTCCACCGCTGCTCGCCCACCTGGCCACCATCGCCGCCATCGCCATGGTCGCGCTGGTGTTCGTGGGCGAGTGGCGCGCCGTGCTGCGAGTCGGTGGGGCCATGTTGGCCGGCGCCGCGTTCTGGATGGTGCCGCTCCTGCTGCACCACTACACGGGTTCACCGGGTATCCATCCCGTGCCCGACGCTGCGCCGAGTGCGAACGACTGGGCCACGGTGCACGGCGGGCCCAACAACGTGCTCTCACTGGTGGCGTCGTGGGGGTGGGGCGACGCGCAGGTGGTCGGCGGCGACGTTGCTCGACTCGCCCGGTTCCCGTGGTCGCTCATGCGCTGGGCGCTTCCTGCGGCTGCGGTCGTGTCGGTGGTCATCACCTGGAACCGCCGGGTCAGCAAGGTGCTCGCGGTCGCGATTCCGGTGCTGGTGGTGCTCGGTGCCGGCTCGAACCCGCCGTTCCTGCCCGTGTACGAGTTCTTCCACGACGTGGTTCCCGGCTACGAGATGTTCCGCCAGCCGATGAGCAAGTTCGGCGTCCTGATCGTGGTCGCGCTCGCTCTCGCGGTCGCTGTCGGGGTGGACGAAGCGATTCACCGATGGTCGCTGCGGACATCGAACCCCGACGACGCGCAGCCGCTCATCCCGCTCGCGATCCTGATGGGTGTCGCGCTGCTCTTCGTGCACCCGTTGTACCTGGGCACGGTGATCCCCGGCGATCGGGCCACGCTGCCGTCGGCCCGCGTCGTGCTGCCGGACAGTTGGCCGCAGGCCGGCGCGGCGCTCGACGCGCTGCCCGGTGAAGGCGCCGCCTTGGTGCTGCCGCTCAGCGACTCGTTCCACCGCGGCACCACCTGGGGCTTCTTCGGGATCGACGACCTGGTCTCGCGCCTGGCGGAGCGCCCCGCGTTCCAGTTGTTGCCGCAGGGGTACCAGGAGGCGGACGGTTCGTCGCCAGCACTGATGCGCGAGGCGGAGTCGGCCTTGGCGAACGGCGACGCCGACACGCTCTCGGGCGCGATGCGAGCCCTCGGCACGCGCTATCTCGCGGTGCGGCTCGACACCACCAGCGCACTCGGAAGTCACCGCGAGTTCCGAGACGGATCGTTCCTCGTCGCCGCCGCCCAGCGGCTGGGGTTGCGGTCCGTGGGCTCGTACGAGTACGTCGAGTTGTTCGAAGTGCCGCCCGCATCACGCTTCGGTGTTGCGACCGACATGGTCTCGATCATGTCGAACGGCAGGACCGACATCCACGAGGCAACGGCGGTCGCGTCGTCGTTGCTCGACGATCACACGGTGATCTCCGACCAGGGCCCGGCAGGCACGTCGTGGGTCCCTGCCCCTGGTGAGTCCGGGTTGTCGGTCCGGCTCGACGCCGGTGAGTACGTGTCGCGGGTGGTCAGTCGTGGGCCGGCCATGTGGCGGGCAGAGGTGAGCGGACGAAAGGTTCGACTGGTGCCGTCGGATCAGGCCGACGTGAACGGTGTGTCGTTGCTCGATTCCACGCCGATCGAGCTCACCGCGAACCGGGCGCCCTTCGCGTTGCTGGTCGGCAACGACCCCGAACAGGTTTCGGAGCCGCTGATGGTGCCGCTGGGCGACCCGACGGACGTGCAGTTGGTCGCAGGAGCGCCCGTGTCGTTGCTCACGCAGGCGCCGTCGATCCTGGACCTGGGCGATGCTCGGGCGAAGTTCTGCGCTCGCGCCGATGCTCCGCCGTCGGCCGATGTCCCGCCGAGACTCGATGCGTCAGCGGTGGGTACGTCGGACTCGGTGGTTCTGCAGACACCTGCTGGCGTCGTGTGCGTCTCGACGGCGGTGCGATTGCCGTCGCCGGTGCACGGGCATCGTCGTTGGGTGTTGTCGTTCGACTTCACGACCTCGGTCGATGGGGCGCCCAGCGTGTGCATGTACTCGTCCGCGCTCGAGAAGTGCCTCGTCGGTTCGCGGCTGGGCCCCGAAGGGCGCAACGGCTCGGTGCGCACGCTGATCGACTCGACGGGCGACCTGGGCGACGTGCAGCTGGTGTTCGGTGCAGCAGCCGATGCGGACCTGGCGGCGCCCACGACCGTCACGTTCTCTCGGGTGAGTCTGTCGCCGTTGCAGGAGTCGGGGTCGCCGGTCGAGGTGTCGGCCCCGATCGGGGCCGCACCGGTCACCACGGTCGAGCCCGATGGGCTGCCCGTGGTGGTGGGAATCTCGAGTGGGGTCGGTGAGTTGGTCGGAGATCTGGGTACCGAAGCCACGGACTGCGATCGGTACGACGACGAGCCGGCGCGGATCGATGCTCAGCCGCGCGAGTCCGACGGATCGTTGCTGCTCGAGGCCGACCGGCACAGCGCCTGCGTCGCGGCACCGGTCGACGCGCCGGCCGGCGTGCGCGACGTCGTGGTCACGTTCGAGTACCAGTCCGAGGACGAAGGTGTGGCGCGTATCGAACTGCAGGACTCGACGACGAACGAGGTGTTCGCTGCCAAGTGGCTGCCCGCGTCGACGTTCTGGACCGCGCAGGAAGTGCACTTCTCGCTCCCGCCGGCGGTGATCGGTCGCGCCGAGTCGTTGCAGTTGGTGCTCGTGGTGCAGGGCCCTCGTGCCGGTGTACCGGCACGCACGGTGGACGCTGCGTTCCGGCGTCTGCGAATGCTGCCCACCCAACCCTTCGCGTTCGCATTGATGCCAGTCGGCGCGCCGGAGCGGGCCGACACCGAGGTGACCGAGATCGATCCACGGTTCGTCTCGCTGCGCGCCGACGGCGACGTGGTGCTCACCTTCCAACAGGCCTGGTCGTCGGCCTGGGGGCTCGAGGGGCTTCCTGCCGGGGCCACGGCCGAGCACCTGCAGGTGAACGGATGGGCGAATGGCTGGATCGTCCGCGGTCTCGAGGGCCGAGGGGCGGTGCTCGAGGTGACGTACCGTTTCGAGAACGTGGTGGCCATCGCGGTGTGGAGCGTGCCGGTGGTGTGGGTCATCGCGCTCGTGTGTGCGGACTGGGCGCTGATCGTCCGCCGTCGTCGGCGATCCTCGGCAGTGCCGGCGTCGTCGTCGTTCGCGGGGCCGCCGGCGGCGGAGAACGGTCACTAGGGTGCGGTCCCATGAGCGACGACGTGGTCAGGGTTGAGCATCTCGACGGTGTGGTGGTGCTGCACCTCGACGACGGCAAGGCGAACGCGCTGTCGGCTTCGGTGATCGCCTCGATGACCGAAGCCATCGATCACGCCGAGGCCGACGACAGCATCGGGGCGATCGTGCTGCACGGCCGTCCCGGCAGGTTCTGTGCCGGGTTCGACCTGAACGTGATGCGCGCCGGCGACCTCGGTGCCGTCGTGTCGCTCGTCAGCGACGGCGGGGAACTGGTGCGTCGCCTGTACGGCTCCCCGGTCCCGGTGGTGGCGGCGTGCACCGGTCATGCGCTGGCCGCTGGTGCGTTGGGTTGGGTGGTTGGTAGCTTGGCCATCCGTCGCCAGGGTATTTATTTTGCGATGGTGACACTCGCATTGGCTCAGATGGTCTATTTCATTTTCGTCCAATCGTCGTTCACCGGCGGTGAGGACGGCTTGCAAGGGATTCCACGTGGGTACCTGTTCGGGGTGATCGATCTGAGTGATGATCAATCTTTGTACTATCTCGTGCTGGCAATTTGCGTCGGTGCGTTTTGGTTGATTTATCGCACTATCCATTCACCGTTCGGTCAGATTCTCAAAGCAGTCCGCGAAAACGAAGCGCGAGTGGTGTCGCTGGGCTACGACGTCGCCAAATGCAAGCTGGTGGCGTTTGTACTTTCGGCGGCCTTGGCCGGATTGGCTGGCGCTACCAAAGCGCTGGTGTTCAAGTTCGCCACACTGACAGATGCACACTGGCACGCGTCCGGCGAGGTGGTGTTGATGACATTGCTGGGCGGAATGGGAACCACCTTCGGCCCGGTGGTCGGCGCCACCGTAATTATCAGCTTGCAAAGCGAGCTCGCCGACAAGGTCGGC
>JANMFL010000379.1:0-7610 GCA_031377945.1 Acidimicrobiaceae bacterium
CGACGTGCTGTCGGTGATCGCGGACCCAACCATCGACGAACTGAACGCTGCCACGGTGACCGGCGCCGAGTTGCTCTACTACGAACTGCCGGGCGGCATCCCCGACAGCGCCAAGAACACCGCTCGCGAAGTGACCGCAACGGCGAACACGCCGTACGAGCGAGCGCTCGCCCTGCAGTCGTTCTTCCGCGACAACTTCACCTACAATCTCGACGTCCAGCTCGGCAACAGCAACGACGCGATCGACGCATTCCTGCGCGACCGCGAAGGCTTCTGCCAACAGTTCGCCGGCACGTTCGCGGTGATGGCCCGCTTCATCGGCCTGCCGGCGAGGGTGGCGGTCGGCTACACCCAGGGCGAACTCGGCAGCGACGGCCTGTTCCACGTGTTCGGTCGGCACGCGCACGCGTGGCCCGAGGTGTGGTTCGACGGCATCGGATGGGTGGCGTTCGAGCCCACCCCACAGCGCGGCAACCCCGATGCGTCGCAGTACACGCTGGTGCAACCACAGCAGGCCACGCCCAACGAGGGCGGCAACGGCAACACCCAGAACACCACGCCCACCACCGAGCGGGACCCCAACGGGAACACTCCGTCGACCACGCTGCCCGGCGGTGGCCGTCCCGACGGGCGCCCCGGTGCGAGCTCGACCACCGCGGTACCGGGCATCGCCAACGGAGGCGGCAGCAGCGGCGCCTCCTCGACGATCGCACTGGTGTTGCTCGGCGCCGCGGTGCTCCTCGTGCTGTGGATGTTGCTCGCCCCACGGTTGCTCGCGGCGATGTCGGGACCACGCCGTCGGTCGCCTCGCGACCGGGTCATCGGCGCCTGGCATCGGGCCTGCCACGAACTGTCGCTCGCGGGCGCCCCACCGGTGGGCGGCGCGACTCCCCTCGAGTACGTTCGTGCTGCCGAGGCGGCCACCGGCGTGAGCGACACGACACTGCGCGAACTGGCCGCGCAGGTCACCCGCGCCGTCTACTCGCTGGGCGAGCCCGACGACCGGGCGGCCGCCCGCTGCGAGATACTCGAGACCGAGGTGGCGACACGCTGTCGCACGATCACTCCGTGGTCGGTACGGCTACGCGGCATGGTGGACCCGCGAATGATGCGCCGCCGGCTGGCGAACTGAACCTCAGTCGTCGCGACGCTGATTCGGGGCGCCGAAGCGACCACGCATGCTGTCGGTGAGGTGGCCGATGCCTGCCTCGCTGAGCGATCGGGCGTGACGCTCGCACACCAGCGCAGCGACCACCGCACCGGCGAACGCCGCGAACGACAGGAACGGGCTGACCGAAAGCAACGCCACCGTGAGCACCAGGCAGGCAACCGCAGCCGCCGCAGCCAGGACCAGCACTCGTCGGTCGCCGTGCGAGCGCTGGTGAAGGTTCCGGCCGAAACCAGGGTCGCGCTGCAACTGCTCTTCGATCTGACGGAGAATCCGTTGTTCGTCTTCCGAGAGCGGCATGCCGTGCTCCTGATCGATGGCCGTAGCGCATCATCGCAGAATTCGCGCATCGACACAACGCGGCGGCAGCACTGATTCAGCCCGATTCGCGGTCCGGACCCCACTGCTGAGCGCCCTTGCGGACCAGCCGCAGGCCCCGACCGCTGACCGCGCTGGCGGGACCGATCGCCGTCGAGCCGAAGCGCGACCGAATCGCGTCGACCGTCTCCTCGGCGGCCTCCCACTCGCCAGCTCCGGCCGCGGCGTCGGGACCGCCCGGTGTGCCTGAGGCGTCGGCGAACAGGTCGTCGAGCGACAGTTGCTCGGCCGGCGTACCGAAGTGACTGGCGCTGACGCCCACCAGGCGCACGCCCGGTGACGGGTCGACCGCCTCCAGCAGCGGTTCGACCGCCTGCAGGATGGCGTGCGCCGTGTGCACCGGGGAGGGCAGCGTGATCGACCTGGTGATCGTGTGAAAGCCGGCGAAACGCACCTTGAGCGCCAGCGTGCGCGCTCCGGTGCCGTGCTGGCGCAGCCGTCCGGCCACGCCGTCGGACAGTCGTACCAACTCGCGACGCAGCTCGTCGTGGGTGTGCAGATCGTGAGCGAACGTCTCCTCGTGGCCGATCGACTTGGCTGCCCGGTCGACCTCGACCGGGCGGTCGTCGCGCGCCCAGCTGAGCTGGTGCAGGTGCCGACCGTGGGCCGCGCCGACCGCTGACACGAGGACGGCCTCGTCGAGCTCGGCCAGGTCGCCGACGGTGTGGACCCCCAACCGGGTGAGACGTTCCAGGGTTGCGGGGCCCACACCCCACAGCGCGTTCGCCGGCAGCGGGTGGACGAAGGCGAGCTCGGCACCGGGCCGAACCTCCACCACGCCCGGTCCGTCGATCACGCCGTCGGGCCGGGGCACCGGCTTGGCGGCCTTGGAGGCCAGCTTGGCGAGGAACTTGTTCGGCGCGACGCCCACGCTGCAACGCAGCTGCAGCGTGCTCCACACCTGGTCGCGAACGAGGTGCGCAATGGTGACCCCGTCACCGAACAGGCGAACGGCGCCGGACACGTCGAGGAACGCCTCGTCGAGTGCGAGCGGCTCGACGAACGGGGTCACCGACTGGAAGATCTCGTGCACCTCGGCGCTGACGGACCCGTACAGCTCGTGGTCCCCGGGCAGGAACACCGCGTGCGGGCACAGTCGGCGCGCCGTGCTGGACGGCATGGCCGAGAACACCCCGAAACGACGTGCCTCGTACGAGGCCGCGGCGATGACCCCACGATTTCCCGTCCCGCCCACCACGACGGGCTTGCCCACCAGGTCGGGCCGGCGACGGAGTTCGACGCTGACGTAGAACGCGTCCATGTCGACGTGGAGGATGGTGCGCCGCGGTGCGCTGCCGGCCTCCCCGCCTGCCTCCCCGCCTGCCTCCGCGCCCGTCATTGCAGCCGCTCGATGCGGGCGTTGGATCGTTGGGTGCCGTGCAGCGCGAAGCGATAGTGGTCGGCCAGATCGCCGGAAAGCCAGTCGCCCACCGGAGCGTGCACCCAAGGTGGGCTGGCCTGGAGCAGGCCCGGCGCCTCGAGGGCTCCGACGTGGCGCACCTCCTCGACGATGCCATCGGGGTCGGCGAGCACGACGTGGCCCTCCGTTCCCGTGGCCTCCCATGCCTCGACGCGCAGCTGCCAGCCCATGTCGGGCGCGTCGACCGTGACGGTGTAGCGACGGGCAGCCCAGCCGGTGACGGTGAGCCCGGTCTCTTCGAACACCTCACGGGCGAGCCCCACGAGCACCGTCTCACCGTGATCGATGACACCGCCCGGCGGGGTCCACTCGAGCGACTGGTCGCGGCGCCGATTGCCGACGAGCACCAGCCCGTCATCGTGGCGGATGAGGGCACCACCGACGAGCCAACGACGCATGCCCCCAGTGTGTCACAAGAACGTGTGTTCGTACCTCAGCCGCCGGCAGCGCGCCGCTGACGGCGACCGCGGAAGTCGCTCACCCACAGCCGGGCGACGAGTCCGAACGCTTCACTGATGATGCTGCCCGACATCTTCGACTCACCGACGGTGCGGTCGCGGAAGCTGATGGGGAACTCGACCACCTTGCCGCCGGCGCTGACGAGCCGGTAGGTCATTTCGATCTGGAAGCCGTACCCGTCGGCCTGCACCGTCTCGAAGTGCATGTCCTCGAGCTTCGTGGAGCGGTAGGCGCGGTAGCCCGCGGTGGCGTCGTTGACCGCCAGGCCGAGCACACCGGCGGCGTATCGGTTCCCCCAGCGCGACAACCAGCGACGTCCGCGCGGCCAGTCGATGGTGCGTCCGCCGGGCACGTACCGGCTCCCGATGGCCAGGTCTGCGCCGTGGACGACGTTGCCGATGAGGGCCGGAAGGATCTGTGGATCGTGCGAGAAGTCGGCGTCCATCTGCACACAGATGTCGGCACCCTCATCGATGGCGCGCCGCAGTCCGGCCCGGTACGCGCGGCCGAGGCCGTTCTTGTCGGGCCGCCGGAACACCTCGATGTTGCCGAGTTCCACGCCCAGCGTCTCGGCGCGATCGGCCGTGCCGTCGGGGCTGCCGTCGTCGACGACCAGGATCCTGGCTTCCGGCACCACGGCACGCACCTCGCGCAGCAGGCGCTCGATGTTGCCGATCTCGTTGAACGTGGGGACGACCACTGTTGCACGCACGGTCGGCGAGCCTACGCTGACGGGGTGCCCGACGAACAACGTCCGCTCTCCGCCCTCCCCTCGCCCGCCGCACGCGCTGCCGCGTTCGTGGCCATCCTGCTGGGCGGTGTGGCCGGCGCCGTCATCGGCCACACGCTGGTGAAGCTGCAGTGCACCGGGTCGTGCGCCACGCCGAAGGGCATCGGCCTGCTCATCGGCGCCGTGCTCGCCGCCGGGGGGATGAGCATCGTCGCCGTGCTCGTGTTGCGAGCGCTCGGCGAGTGGCGCCAGATCGAGCAGCGCGAACGCTCCGGCCGCTCGTGATCGACGAACTCCTCGCGCTGGCGACCTCGCTCGCCGTCGAGGCCGGCCAGATGGTGGCCGACGGCCGAGCCTCGCGAGGGGTGACCACGGCCGACACCAAGTCGTCGTCCACCGACGTGGTCACCGAGTTCGACCGTGCCAGCGAAGCACTCATCGTCGCCGGACTCCGTGCCGCCCGCCCCGACGACGGCATCGTGGGCGAGGAGGGAACGTCCACGGCCGGCACCTCCGGTGTGCACTGGCTGATCGATCCCATCGACGGGACGACGAACTTCCTGTACGGCCTCCCCGGCTACGCGGTGTCGATCGCCGCACGCGCCTCGGTCGACGACCCCGCCGACACGCTCGTCGGGGTCGTGTACGTGCCCACCACCCGGGAACTGTTCACCGCCACCCGGGGTGGCGGCGCGTGGCTGAACGGCGAACCCATCGGATGCAGCGCCACGACCGACCTGTCGCTGGCGTTGGTCGGCACCGGGTTCAGCTACCAGCCCGAGCGACGCTCACGTCAGGCCCGACGGGTGGCCGAGATGATCCCCCACGTCCGCGACATCCGCCGCCTCGGGGCAGCAGCCCCCGACCTGTGTTACGTCGCCGCCGGCCGTCTCGACGTCTACTTCGAGGAGTTCCTCGGCCCGTGGGACCTGGCCGCCGGCGAACTGATCGCCCGCGAGGCCGGGTGCCGCACCGGTGCCCTCCACGGTGGTCCCGTGCACCCGTCGTCGGTGCTCGTGGCCAACCCTTCGTTGTTCGAACCGGCCCGACAACTGGTCAACGATGCCGACGAGGCGCTCGGTCACTGACTCCGTCTGGCATCATGGGGGGCGTGGGAACCCGCATCCTCTCCGTGGAAGACGACGAGCGCATCCGCACCGCCGTGAAACTGGCGTTGGAGGACGAGGGCTGGACCGTCGATGAAGCCGGCAGCGGCGAGGAAGCCATCGAGCTGTTCCAGAAGGCCGCACCCGACGTGGTGCTCATCGACATCATGCTCCCCGGCATCGACGGGTTCGAGCTGTGCCGCACGCTGCGCCGCACCAGCGACGTCCCGATCGTGATGGTGACGGCGCGCAACGACACGCACGACGTGGTCGCCGGCCTCGAGGCCGGTGCCGACGACTACCTCACCAAGCCGTTCGCCCCCAAGGAGCTCTCGGCACGCATCCGTGCACTGCTGCGGCGCATCCGGCCGATCAGCCCGAGCCACACCAAGCTCGTGTTCGGCGACCTCGAGATCGTGCCCGACGAGGGCAAGGTCACCCGTGCGGGCACTGAACTGCACCTCACCAAGACCGAGTTCCGTCTGCTCTGCGAACTGGCCCAGAACCCCGGCCGGGTGTTCAGCCGCGAGAGCCTGCTCGACAAGGTGTGGGGCTACGACTACTTCGGCGATGGCCGCCTGGTCGACGTGCACGTGCGGCGTCTGCGCACCAAGGTCGAAGCCGATCCCGCCAACCCACGGCACGTGGTCACGGTGCGCGGGCTCGGCTACCGCCTGCAGTCCTGACACCCTCGGCCCATCCCACGTGAACGCGGTCGACCCCACCACCGAAGTGGCGCTGCTGCCGACCGGTCGCTTCGCACGAACGCGGGCGCGTCTGGCCGGCTGGCAGCCGCGCCGGTTCGGGTTGCGGACCCGCATCTTCTTCATGTTCGGGCTGGGCGCGATGCTGCTCGCCGGCTTCCTGGCAGCCGCCGCGTACAGCTTCACCCGCAGCAGCGTGGTGAGCCAGCGCGAACTGGCCGCCACCGAGCAGGCCTACAAGAACGCCCAGGTGGCACAGAACGAGTTGCGGACGGCGAACCCGACCGCGGCCTCGGTGACCAAGCGTATGCAGGCCTACGGTGTCACCCGCTTCGCGATCAACGACGCCGGCAATTGGATCGCTCCGACGACGAAATACACGCCCGACACGATTCCCGTTGCACTCCAGCAGCGCGTCATCGACGACGGGGTTGCGGCACGGATGGTGTCCACCATCGACGGTGACCTGGTGCTGATCATCGGCATCCCGCTCGACGTGCCGAACAACAGCTACTTCGACTTCGTCCCGATGGAGGACGTGGCCGACACGTTGCGCAGCGTGTTGTTCAGCCTGCTGTTCGCCGGGTTCATCACGACGCTCGCCGGGGCCCTCCTCGGCACCCTGGTGGCCAGCCGTGCCGTTCGACCATTGGGCGATGCCGCGCAAGCCGCGCAGGCCATCGCCGGCGGACGCCTGGACACGCGCCTCGAACCCACCGACGACCCCGACCTGCGCTTGCTGGCGAACGCCTTCAACGACATGGCCTCGGCGCTGCAGGCCCGCGTCGAGCGCGACGCGCGGTTCGCGAGCGACGTGAGCCACGAGTTGCGCTCACCGCTGATGACGCTCGCCGCGAGCGTCGAGGTGATGCAGGGCCGCCGCGAGGAAATGCCCGAGCGAGCGCAGTCGGCACTGGACCTGCTGGTTGCCGACGTCATCCGCTTCCAGGGATTGGTGGAGGACCTGCTCGAGATCTCGCGATTCGATGCGGGAGCCATCCGTCTGAACCTGGAGGATCTGCTCGTCGCCGAGTTCGTCCGCCAGGCCGTCGCCGTCAGCAGCCAACCGGCCACACCGCTGCTCGTCACCGACCGGGCCGAACGTGTGGTCATCCGCGGCGACCGACGTCGGCTCGCACGAGTCGTCGCCAACCTCATCGACAACGCCCGCCTCCACGGCGGCGGCGACGCCGAGATCTCGGTCACCGAGCCCGAGGGCGAGGGCGAGCCGCTCGGCCACGTCTGGATCATCGTCGAGGACCACGGTGCGGGCGTGCCACCGGAGGAACGCGAGCTGGTCTTCGAACGGTTCGCTCGCGGCGCGGTCGCCGGCCGACGCAGCTCGAGCGATGGGGCGGGGCTCGGCCTCGCGCTCGTCGAAGAGCACACCCGCATGCACGGCGGCCGCGTGTGGGTGGAGGATCGCATCGACGGCGAGCCGGGCGCCCGGTTCGTGCTCGAGCTCCCGGCCGAAGAGGTGGGCATATGACTCGCCGGCTGTTCCCCCTGTTGCTTGCCGGCCTCGCGGTCGCGTTGTCCGCGTGCGGCGTGAAGATCGACGAGGGTCCTCGCGACGTCCCCGAGGGGGAGCAACTCGACCTGGGCACCCCCAGCGATGCCGGCGCCGCCACCGGGGCGTCGCGCA
>JANMFL010000445.1:0-9949 GCA_031377945.1 Acidimicrobiaceae bacterium
CCGCGCAGTTCCACAGCCCGGTGGCAGCGGACCGAACCGCCGTCGAGCGCCTCGAGCGTCGGCCGCTGCTCGGTGCACAGGTCCTGCACATGGGTGCAACGATCGGCGAAGGCACAGCCGGGCGGCGCCTCGAACGCCGACCGGGGTCGGCCCGGAATGGCAGCCAGCCGGCCGACGTCGCCATCGATGCGCGGGCGGGCGCCCACCAGTCCGGCAGTGTACGGGTGCAGCGGATCGTCGTGCAGCTCGCTCGACACCCGCTGTTCGACCAGTTGTCCGGCGTACATCACCGACGTGCGGTCGCACACTGCACTGGCCAGCTCGAGGTCGTGGGTGATGAACAGCATCGCCATGCCGCGCTCCCTGCGGAGTCCGTCGAGGATGGCCATCACGTCGGCCTGGGTGGTGACGTCGAGCGCCGTCGTCGGCTCGTCGGCCAGCAACAGCTTCGGTTCGGTGAGTAGCGCCGTGGCGATCATCACTCGTTGCAGTAGCCCACCCGACAGCTCGTGCGGGTGCTGCTCCAGGCGTCGAGCACCGTCGATGATGCCCACCTCGGCCAACAGCGCGACCGCACGTTTCGCCGCGTCGGTCCGGGACACACCGTGGTTGGTCCGCAGCGCTTCGGTCATGAAATCGCCGATCGTGCGGACCGGGTTGGTGTGGGCGCGCGGGTCCTGGAACACCATCGCCACCTCCGCACGGAAGGTTCGCAGCGCCGCGCCCTTCAGCGTGCCGACGTCGGTACCGGCGTAGCTGATCGAACCGCTGGACGCGGCGCCAGGCGGCAACAGACGAGCGATCGCACGCGCGGTCATGGACTTGCCCGAGCCGCTCTCGCCCACCAGCCCCAAGGCCTCTCCCTCGCCGATGGCCAGTGTCAGGTCGTGCAGCACGGTCCGCAGCTCGCCATCGATGGGGAGCTGGACCGTGACGTTGCCAAGGTCGAGCAGGGGCTCACTCATCGCGACACCGAGTTCGCTCGCTCGGTCAGCCGCTCGCCGAGGATGTTGACGGCGATGACGACCACCACGATGCACACACCCGAGCTCAGCGACTCGAGGGGATAGCCCTGCAGCACCCCGCTCTGCCCGGTCGACACCATCACACCCCAGTCGGCCTGCGGTGGGCGAACACCGAGCCCGAGGAACGAGATGGCGGCCAGGTCCACCATCGCGTACCCGAACAACACCGCGCCCTGCGCCACGATGAGCGGCAGCAGGTTGCGGCCCAGGTGGCGAACACAGATGACCGTGGCACGGATGCCCTGCACCTCGAGCGCGGCGATGTAGTCGCGAGCACGTTCACGGAGTGCGGCGCTGCGGAGCACTCGAGCGATGTAGGGCGTGTATGCGATGGCAAGAGCGATGGTCGCCGACTTGAGCCCCGGCTCGATGATGACGCTGACCAGGATGGCCAGCACGATCGCCGGAAAGGCGAACAGCACGTCGAGTGCGGCGGAGACGAAGGTGTCGAACCTCCCGCCCTTCCACGCCGAGGCAACGGCCAACAGCACCCCGACGACCATTGCCAGTAACACGACGAAGGTGGGGCCGAGCAGCGACGACTGTGCGCCGGCGAGAATGCGGGAGAACAGGTCGCGGCCTTGCGAGTCGAAACCGAGCGGGTGCCCAGCGATGGGTCCCACGAACGAGTACGAGAGGTTGCTGAGGTCCGGGTCGTGCGGAGCGAGTCGGGCACCGAACAACGCGACGAAGGCGGCGACTGCGAGCACCAGCGCGCTGATGTGCGCGGCGACGCCGGTGCCGCGCAGGCCGGGGAACCCGAAACCGCTGCGCTTGCGCCGGCCGGCCACGGGCACGGTGGTCAGTTCGATGGCGCTCATGCAGCCTTGTCTCCCAGCGACACCCGCGGGTCGAGCACTGCGTACAGGAAGTCGACGATGGCGTTCGCCACGACGAAGACCGTCACGATGACGAGCGAGATGCCTTGCACGACGGCGATGTCCTTCGACAACGCCGCCTGGATGAGGTAGGAGCCGATGCCGTTCAGCGAGAACGCACGCTCGACGACCGCCGACGCGGCGAACAGCGACGCCACGGTGATGCCGACCACGGTGGTGATGGGGATCGCGGCATTGCGCACCACGTGGCGGCGAACGACGGTGCGGTACGGGATACCGCGACTCACCGCCGTTTGCACATGCTCGCGGCTCAACTCTTCGCGCACCGCGGATCGAGTGATGCGCGCCACGAGCGCGATCGAACTGAACGCCAACGCGACGGCGGGGAGCGTCAGGTGCTTCAACTGATCGACGAAGCCTTCGCCCGAGCCGAGCGCGGGAAACCATTGCAGGTTCACGGCGAACACCGACAACAGGATGATCGAGGCCACGAACGACGGCACTGCGGCGCTGATCGTGGTGACGCCGATGACGACATTGTCGAGGAAACCCTTGCGCAGACCGGCGACCAGACCCATCGCGATACCGAACACGATGATGATGATCGAACTGAACAGCACCAACTGGACCGTGGTGCCGATGCGCTGGGTGATGATCGTGCTGACTTCCTGGCGCAGCTGGATGGACACTCCGAAGTCGCCGTGCAGCGCGCCACCCACCCAACGCACGTAACGAACGAAGAACGGGTCGTTCAGGTGATAGCGCTCCTCGAGGACGGCGATCGCCTCGGGGGTCGGGGTACGGCCACCGAGCAGGGCGGCGATCGGGTTGCCGGGAGCGAGGTACATCGCCGAATAGATGGCGAAGCTGGCGACGATCAACGTCATCACCAGCATCGCCAGGCGACGCAACACGAACCTCAACATCCCGATCGCCGAACCCTTCTCATGTCATCGGTCTCATGTCATCGGTCTCATGATCGACGGATCAGGGTGCGCCGAGATAGGCGGCCCAGGGACCGAACATGTACTGGAACGTGCTGGGTGCACCGGTCAGGTCCTTGTTCATGATGAGCACGTTCGTCGGAGCCACGAGCGGCACCCACAGCATCTCGTCGGTGATCAGCGTCTGCAGTTCGACCACCTTCTCGGCACGCTTGGCATCGTCGGGCTCGGAGCGAGCCTCCTCGACGAGCTTCACGGCCGCAGGATCCGCGTAGCCGTTGTAGGCCTGTGACCCGGCGGGGGCGATCATCGTCGCGTAGATGCCCAGCGGATCGGCGTAGTTCGGGTAGTTGGTGGTCAGGAACCCGTCGACGGCCTCGCGGGCTGCGGGATCGATGAAGAACGTGATGTACGCCGCGGCGGACAGCGACACCAGCTCGCCCTTCATGCCGATGGACTCGAGCGCACGCTTGATCTCACCTGCCGTCACGTTCAGCGCACTCAGTTCGCTGGACATGCCGATCTTCACGGTCTGACCTTCGGCACCCGCCTCGGCGACGAGCGCCTTCGCCGCCTCGAGGTCGGGCTTCGACACGTCGGGCAGCGCATTCCATGCCGCGGTGAAGATGTCCTTGGCGTATCCCCATGTACCGGGAACGGCGACCGCACGAGCCGGATATGCAGCGCCCTTGTAGAGCGCATCGACCAGGCCCTGCCGATCCAGCGCCATCGAAAGGGCCTGGCGGACCTTCTTGTCCTTCAGTGCACCGTCGAAGCTCGACACGATGAACGCACTGATGCCGTAGCTCGGGCCTTCATAGACGTTCACCGCGTCGCTGCCGCGCAACTGGTCGAGCGTCGACGAGATGACCGGGTACGAACCGTCGATCTCACCGGTCAGCAGTCCGGCGGTCGCGGTCGCCTCGTCCGACACGCCCTTGATGGTGATGCTCTTCAGCTTCATCGGCAGGCTGGTGTCCCAGTAGTCGTCGTTGCGATCGAAGGTGACGCCTTCACCGACCTTCCACGACGCCAGCTTGTAGGGACCGGTGCACATGACGGTGCCCGCAGCGGTGCCGAAGTTGGCACCCTGTTCCTCGACCGTCTTCTGCTGCACGACGGCGCCGATCGGGCCGGACAGCTCACCCAACAGCGCCATGTCCTGGCTCGTGGTGGTGACGGTCACCTCGGTGTCGCCCGTCGCCTCGATGGAGGTCACGTTCGCGAACGTCGCACCGTAGAAGCCGCCGTTGGCGGGGTCCTTCTGCCGGTTCAGACTGAACACGACGTCGGCCGCGGTCATCGGCGTGCCGTCCCAGAACTTCACGTCGTCGCGCAGCGTGATCACCATCGACGTGGGCGATGTGTATTCGACCTTGGTGGCGAGCCCCGGTCCGATGGTGAGGTCGGGGTTCTGACGCAACAGCGACTCGCAGGCGATGGCCATGGCCGCGTTGTCGGGGTAGTCGAACACGAAGATCGGATCGATGGTCGACGTCTCGCGGTACACGGCCCACACGGCCGAGTCCTTCTCCTTGGTCGGTGCCGGCGTGAGGATGGTGTCGGCACCCTCCTTCACACCCGCCGGACCATCGGGCGCCGGCGCCGTCGTGTCGGCACCGGGCGTGGTGCTCCCCGTGCCACCGGTGGTCTCGGTGCCACCGGTGCTCGTGTTCGGTGCATCAGTGGTCGACGGTGCGTCGGCCCCGCTACAGGCGGCCATCGTGAGTGCGGCGACGACGGCAAGTGCCGCGGCCGCTCGTGTGCGGACCCTGTTCATTGGTCTCCCCCTTGTTGGTGGTTCATGTTGGCACCCGCGGACGGGCGTGTCGCGCGTCGGAGACGCGCCTGGAGTCCCTCGAGGTAGATCTCGAAGATCCAGCTGAAGGTGTTGTCCTCGTAGTCGAGCGAGCCGATCGGCTCCGCGCTGTACAGCGAACGGGCAACGGAGAGCTCGAACTCCTGCTCGTCGGACGGCAGCGCGAGCAGGCTCGCCGTCATGACCACCTCGGCGAGCACCATCTCGCCCAACGCCCGAAGGTGATTCGAGACATCGGCCTCGGAGAAGCCCGCACCGACCAGGATCTCGCGCAGGATCGCAACCCCACGTCGTTCGTTCGGGCCGCCGGTGAAGCGGGTACCGATGTCGGCGGCGAGCGCCGGTCGGCGAAGCATCACCCCGCGGATGGCTGCGGCGACGTTGCGCAGCGACTGGACCCAGTCGTCCGTCACCTCGGCGATGGTGAGGGCCTCACCGAAGAGCCGGTCGGCGAGCTCACGCACCAGCTCGGCACGACTACGAAAGTGTCGGTAGATCGCCGTCGGATCCGCGGACAGCTCTGCTCCCAGACGGGCCAGGGTGAGCGGCGTGGTCGGATGCTCGAGCGTCATCCGCATGGCCGTTTCGGCAATGAGCTCGCGAGACAGCACCGGCCGCTGTCGGCGAGGAGCCGCCGTTGTCACGCCGGCCTCCAGCCGGGATCGCCCCACCATCCGAGCTCGGCCTCGAGCGCAGCACCGACGCGGAATGCCGTGAGATCGTCGTACGTGGGCGCCACGATCTGCACCCCGGTGGGCACGCCGTTCGTCGCCAGGCCGCTCGGCACAGCGAGCACCGGGTGCTTGCTGGCGATGTTGAACGGCAACGTGAGCGCGGCCTGGATGTAGCGCTCGAGCGCCACACCGTTCACCACCATCTGACGATCGAGGTAGGTCTCGCCTGCTTCCCAACCGGCGCACGTGAGCGTGGGGCAGACGAAGGCGTCGAAGCCGTCCATCACCTCAGCGATGGTGGCCTGGATCGCGGCTTCCATCTCGAGGCCCTCGTAGACAGTGCGGCCGGCGGCAACCTCGGCGGTGTGCTGTGAGAACCAGGTGGCGTAGTCGGTGAGCAGATGAGCACGATCGCCCGCCGCGGCGCTGACGGACGCGCCGAAGATGGTGCCGAAGTGGATGAGTGCCGCCAGTGTGAAATCCGCTCGGGCGATGGGCACCTCCACCTCCACCACGTGGGCACCGGCCGCTCGCAGTGCCTCGGCCACACGGGTGGTGTTGGCGTCGATGTCGTCCTCGACCGGGACGTCGCCGATGGTGCGCGCCAGCGCGATGCGCAGACCGCCGATGGGCTCGAATTCGTTGGGCAGGACCGGTGCGAACCGCATGCTGACGTGATCGATCGGGTGACTGCCGGCAATGACGTTCTGCATCAGCGCGACATCGGCGACCGATCGACCCATCGAACCGTCGTGGTTGTAGGTGTCCATGTTGAACGGCGGCAAGGTGGGCACTCGCCCATGGGGTGGCTTGAAGCCGACCACGCCACACAGCGACGACGGAATGCGGATGGAGCCGCCAATGTCGGACCCCGAAGCGAGCGTCGTGAGGCCGGCGGCGAGCGACACGCCCGAGCCGCCACTGGAGCCCCCACACGAGATGGCGCGGTTCCACGGGTTGTAGGTCTGCCCCCACAGTCGTGAGTGGGTGTAACCGGCGCAGGAGAACTCGGGCGTTGTGGTTCGCGCATGGACGACCGCACCGGCTGCCGTCAGTGACTCGTACATCGGATGCGTGATGCTGGCCACATCGTGCTCGTGCAGCAGCGAGCCCAGCTGCCAGCTCTCGCCGGCAATCGGTTGCTCCTCCTTCATGGCCACCGGGATGCCGTCGAGCGGCAGCGCGGTGCCGTTCGCCCAGCGAGCTTCGCTGGCCTTGGCCGCCGCGTACGCCCGCTCCTCACGCCGTGAGGTCCACGCATTGAGCGCAGGTTCGACCTCGTCGGCCTGGGCGTAGAGGGCGTCCAGCAACTCCACCGGGCTGAGCGATCGATCGGCGAAACGGCGCAGTGCCTCGGTGACGCCTACGTAGACGAGCTCGTTCCCCATTGACGTGGTTCCCCCGAACTCGTCACCCGATTGGTTCGGGAATCAGACCACGGGTCAGCACCGATGTCAATGGCATTGACATGAACACCGTGCGCGTTCAGCGGCCGCCGCGGAACAGTGCACTGAGGTCGAGCGAGGCGACATGCTGTCGCGTCGCCAGGGACACATACGTGGCGGCGAGGGTGTCGCGGCCGACGCCGACCACCGTGCCCACCAGGCCGAGCGCCTGTGCCAAGTGCTCGGGTGGGACCGCAGTCACCACTTCGGACCAGATCGCCTCTTCGAGCACGTTGAACGCGGTCTGCACCTCACGAATGTCGTAGCCGGCCTCGAAGCGATCTTTGGCGACGCGGGCAGCATGGTCGGTCATCGGGACGAGGTCGCGGCTCGTCACGCTCTCCAGCACGAGCGCGAGCAACTGCCCCAGTCGGTCGCGGGCCGCGTCGGGCCCCTCCTCGGCGTAGTGCGGCACGTGCGACCGGTCGAGCGCAGACGCCGCAGCGCTGACGATGACCTCGCCTTTCTGGGTGAGCACCTCGATCACATCGACCATTGGGAGCCTCCTTCATCGGCGAGTTCCACCGTACCCGGTCCGCCCGAACTTCAGTTCGGGCGGACCGGCTCAGCTGAACAGCTTCTTCGCGATCACCATGCGCTGGATCTGGTTGGTGCCCTCGTAGATCTGGGTGATCTGGCACGACCGTCCGTCTGGTGTTACATCGTGCCGCACAGTGCCGCTGAGCTGCGATGACAGTCCGTCGCGTGTTGGGGCGTGTTGGCGTGTGCCGTCCAGTACTAGGGATGAAACTAGGGGTGAGCACCTCCGGGGCCGCTGTCGCAAGCTTCAGCCGGCCGGGCCGAGTGGCCGAGTCGCCGCGGTTATGTGCGGCCCCCTGCAGTTGCACATTGCGCACAGAGCGGGCACTCGGCGCTACCGGGGCAAGGTTGCTTGCTCTCGAAGCTGAGAGCGCTTGGCTCACACCGCGAAGCTCGAACTGGGCATGCTGAAGCGACCGTTTCGGTCGTTCTGACCTGCCCAGTTCCGCGGCCTGCGTCTGACGCCTCGTTCTTGTCGCGCAGATCCGACCGTTTCGGTCGTTTCGTCGCGACGTGAACGAGCGGAGCGGCGCGCAGAACTGCCGATATCGCGCAGCCCGCTGGGTGCCGAATCCGCACATATCGGCGGGCAGAACCACGCTGGCTCGCCGGAAGCACCTGATCGCACGAATCAACGAGCCTTCGACCAGCCGGTTGAAGTCGATCGTGAGCTGCCGGAGCAGCGGGATCGACCCCCTCGCCTCACGCAGTCAGAAGATGTGACCTGCGCATGGCCTCGACGTACTCCAGCGGGTCGCCCGGAAGGATCTCGAGGTGCACCTTGACGCCGGTCGGTCGCTCGGTGAGCGAGGCAACGCGTGCGAACACAGGATCCTCGGCGTCGCCGGTGACGATGATCGCGCCCTCCAGGATCCGCTCCGGGTGCGCCGCTTCGTCGAGGAACGTCCACGGCATGCCTGTGTGATCGATCTGGGTGGGGTCGCACGGAATGTCGACTTCGATCGGAACTCCCATGGCGGTCACCTCCCTCGACGCTTGTACGGATTCGGCTCCGGGGAACCGAACAGCCCTAGCAATGCTTCGGCTTCACGATACTCGCCTGTGGCCAGCAGGAGGTCGTAGTGCGGGGCCTCGTACGTGGGAAGCAGTTCGAACCCGGCCGCTCGAACAACACCGGCGGTGGAGACGGCAAACGTCGATCGCGACGACAGCGGCCCGGCCAGCAGGGCGCTGAGGTCCCAGCCAGGGACGGTGAGACTGACACTGATCGAGTACATCGGCACGTTGCGGTAGGTGTACTCACGCGCCTGACGCTGCGCATGCTCGACGATCTTCTCGGGTGCAACGGGACCGCCGCGCACCACGACAACAGCGTCGTCGTGCGGTTCCTCGCTTCTGAGGTAGCTCTCGATCGGTTCACCGGTCATCGTTGCCCTCCTCCAATGCGCTCGCGAGGGTGACCGCCACGCCAGCGTCGGCGCCGTCGAGGGCGTGTGCATAGGTCCGCAGGGTCATCGCCGGGTTGGCGTGTCCCAATCTGCCGGCCACGGTGCGGATGTCGTGACCGCGCCCGATGGCTTCCGTGGCCGACCAGTGACGCAGGTCGTGCAGCCGCCACCGTGTGTCGATTCCTGCGTCACGGCGCGCGAGGCGCCACCAGCCGGTCAGGCGTTCGGGGTTCAGCGGCCGCTCCCCCGGCTGCAGCATCCACGGGCCGTAGCGCTCACGCTCCCTGCGGAGCACCTCGATGGCCGCCACCGTCCGCTCGTCGAGGCGCACCAGCCGCTGATTGCCGGTCTTCGTGGCCGCGTCGAGAAGCGCGGGCACCTGTCTGTCACTCACCGAACCGGTTCGCTCGATCGCAATGCTGGAGTCGATGGTCAGCCGGTCGCCGTCGAGATCGCGATAGACGAGTGCACACAGCTCGGCGCGGCGGGCGCCGGTGATCGCCGCCAGGCGGAAGGCGAGACCTGCTGCAGGGTCGAGCCGCTCGCCGGACTCGATCACGGCCCGCACATCGGCAGCCGTCATCGCCGCCCGCGGCTTGGTCGTGCGACGACCGAGGGTGGCCAGCGCGGCCACGTTGGTGGTGACCCAACCCCAACGGGCGGCCTGCGACAGCGAGGCCCGCAGCACCAGGTGTTGGTTGCGCAGCGACGACTCCCCCACCCCCGCCGCACGCAGGCGGGTGTGCCAGCGATCCACGTCGGCCACGGTCAGCCGGGCGAGCTGCATGCGGGCGATCCTGTCCGCCTTCACCAGCGAGGCCCGGCTGGTCTGATCGCGCACCGTGGAGGCGGCCCAGGTGGGCGTGTGCGTCTCGATCCACGCCTCCAACGCATCGGCCACCGTGCGGCCGTCAGCGGCCGCACGAGGCGCCACAGTCAGCTCGGCAGCCGCCCGTTGCGCATCACGCTTGGTGCCGCGCACGGTCCGACTCACCTGCTTGGGACGTCCACGCTCGTCGTTGCCGACGAACACGCGCACTTCCCACACGCCAGGTTTGCGCTCACGAAGTGTCGCCATATGGGCGACCCTATCAACTAGGGAGAGCGCTAGGGACAACCTGGGAACACGACAACACCAAACAACACGATCTTCGCCCGCACGTCCGACGACCGTCACAAGGGCATCACGGCATTCCTGGTCGAGGCCGACTGGGGCGTGCAGGTCGAGAAGCTCGAGCACAAGCTGGGCATCAA
>JANMFL010000462.1:0-3708 GCA_031377945.1 Acidimicrobiaceae bacterium
AGCGAGATCCAGGCCACCGACATCCTCGAGATGCGCTTGTCGCAGCTCACCCGTCTGAGCCGCATCGACCTGATGACCGAACTCGACGACGTGAAGGCGTGGATCATCGAGCTGCAGAGCATCCTCGACTCGCCCGAGAAGCTGCGTGGCGTCATCAAGAGCGAGATGTCGGCGATCAAGGACGAGTTCGCGACGCCTCGTGTCTGCGCCATCGGGTTCGACCCGGGCGACATGAACATCGAGGACCTCACCGACGACAAGGAACTGGTCATCGTCATGACCGAGGCGCAGTACGTGAAGGCCGTGTCGGCTGCCTCGTTCAAGACGCAGGGTCGCGGTGGGCGGGGCGTGAGCGGCGCGAAGTTGAAGGCCGACGACATCGTCCGCCACGTCATCTTCACCACGGCGCACGCGTACCTGTTGTTCTTCAGCAACCGCGGTCGCGTCTACCGCCTGAGGGCCCTCGAGGTGCCCGAGCGTGAGCGCACGGCGAAGGGCATGCCCATCGTCAACCTGCTGCCGCTGCAGCCGGGTGAGCAGATCCAAGCGATCATCGACACCCGAGACTTCGCCGCCGAGCGCTACCTGTTCTTCGCCACCCGTCAGGGTGTGGTGAAGAAGACGTCGTTCAACGAGTACGACAACGGTCGCCGCGACGGTCTCATCGCCCTCAACCTGCGTGAGAAGGACGAACTGGTGCGGGTGGTCGAGACCAGTGGCACCGACGACATCTTCATGGTCAGCAAGGGTGGCATGACCATCCGCTTCAACGAGAGTGAGGTGCGGCCGATGGGTCGTGCCGCCTCCGGTGTGCGCGGCATGAAGTTGAAGACGGGTGACACCGTGGTGTCCACCGACCTCGCCAAGGACGACACGTCCATCCTGATGATCTCCGAGCTCGGGTTCGGCAAGCGCGTGCAGCTCGACAAGTTCAACGTGCAGGGCCGCGGTGGTCAGGGCGTGAAGGGCATGAAGTTCGTGCGCAACAAGGGCACCGCAGTGGTGGCCGCCTTCATGGTCGGCGACGACGACGAGATCGTGGCGGTCGCCTCCGGCGGCACCACCATCCGCACCCCTGTGCGCGGCATCCGCCACATCGGCCGCGACGCCACCGGCGTCACGATCATGGGCGTGCCCGATGGCGAGGTGGTGGCCTCGGTGGCCCTCATCCTGGCCAGCGACGACGACGACGAGTGACGCCGCTCGTTCACTGACACTCGCGCCGCCAGGCGCCGCATCGCGGCATCGACCGCCTCCAACCGATTCGACGACGGAGGTGGTCGATGCACGTGGGTGCACGAGTGAACGAAACGGGAAGGGACGCTCCCGGCGGGTGCGATCGCGGTCAGGCCGTGGTGCTGTTGCTCGCCGTGGTGGTGCTGGTGGTGCTGTCGATGGTCGCAGTCGACCGATTCGGTGCCCGGGTGGTGGGCATCGAGCAGGCGCAGATCGCGGCCGACGCTGCCGCGCTCGCCGGTGTCGACGGTGGGCGAACGGCAGCCGCCCGGTTGGCCGCTGCGAACGACGCCGTGCTTGTCTCGTTCACGGTGCTCGGCGACGACGTGCTGGTCACGGTGGTCGTCGACGGGGTCGGGGCGACGGCGCGCGCCAGCCGCGCGCCCTGAGCACGGCCCGTCCCTTACACTTCGAGGGTGGACGACGGTGCGCAGCCCAAACCCCGAGCCACCACGGCCCGACCGGCGAAGCGCAACTCGCCCGCATCCGCATCCGCATCATCATCCGCACGGACCGACGACGGTCTGCGACGGCGCACCACCAGCACGCGCGCACCGAAAGCGGCGCCCAGCAATGCAACGACCTCGACGATGCCGACGGCCTCGGTCATCGACGATCCGCTGTTGCCGTCGGTCGACGAAGGCACACCGATCGAGATTCCGCGCATCGTCCCTGCCGAGATCGACCCAGAGCCCGGGGAGGCCACTGTCTCGGCGTCGGTCATCGATGCGCCGACGCGGCCCGACCACACGTCGAACTTGCCGCGGCCGCCGGAGTTCACCGACGTCGACGGCACCGACGGGCTGCCCTCGCTGTACAAGCCGAAGCAACCGGCTCGCGCCCTGCGACCGGTCACGCTTCCCAAGGCGGGTCGGCCCCGTGTTCGCCGGGTCACCCGTGTCGTGCGCACCATCGACACGTGGAGCGTGTTCAAGGTGGCGCTGTGCTTCAGCCTGTTCCTCTACGCGGTGTGCCTCACCGCCGGCGTGCTGTTGTGGCAGGTCGCGCAGAACACCGGCACCGTCGACAATGTCGAGCGATTCTTCGAGAGCTTCGGATGGCAGACCTTCGACCTGAAGGGCGGCACGATCTACCACAACGCCTGGGTGGGCGGACTGTTCCTGGTGGTCGGCCTCACCGGCCTGTGCGTCCTCAGTGCGACCATGTTCAACCTCATCGCCGACCTCGTCGGCGGCATCCGCGTGACGGTGCTGGAAGAGGAAGTGATCGCCCGCGAGGACCGCGGGCTGGGTTGGCGCCGCGCGTTGCACTGGGGTTCGTCGTCCGACCAGCCAGCGACGGCGAGGACGGCCGACGTGACTGCCGCGAGCACGACCTCGGCCGATCCGTGGGTCCCGGCCGATCCGGACCGCATCGGTTGAGGGTTTTCGGACCTGGCCGCTAGCCTGTGCAACCGACCTGGGGCTATAGCTCAGTCGGTTAGAGCGCATCCCTGATAAGGATGAGGTCACAAGTTCGATTCTTGTTAGCCCCACCACATAACACCAGGTAGACGAGTTGCAAGGCCCCCGCAAGGGGGCCTTCGTCGTTCCCAAGTCCGCGTCAGGTCCGCGCGCCACGGACCGAAAGAATTTCTTGGCGTGCATCCGTCGGTCGCGCCCCACGAGGGCACTCGCTCATCCACAGACGGCTGTGGATGTCCGTTAGGGGGTATGCAACACGGCATCCCGACGAGGTCGGCAGTTGTCGGCGTGGGATCGCGTCGCCGCCTTCCGGCACGAACTCGACGATTTGTGCTGCGCCCGGCGGGTTTCGTGCTCTGTAGGTGGGTGTGAGGTCCGAGTCCGTCTCCACCGTTCGGGGTCCCGAATCCCGTACTCATGCCGTGATGTGTGACGCGCGCCGTCGTGGGAAGGCATGACTCCGGTGAGCCCGATGATCGAGCCCGCTGTTGTGACGCCGACCGGCCCGCCTGACTTCCTCACGTTGGATGAGGCGGCGGCGGTGTTGCGTGTCGGGCGGAGCACGGCGTATCGGGAGGCGAACGCGTTCGAACGGTCGGGTGGCCGCACTGGCATTCCGGTGGTTCGGTATGGCAAGCAGTTCCGGGTGCCGCGGTGCCGGCTCGAGGAACAGCTCGGTGGCCCGATCACGTGGCCCGTGCCCGTCGAGCCCGGTACCCCGGAGCCGACGACGCGATCGTCGCACCGTGCCAAGCGCATGGAGCGCTCAGGCGCGCCTGGCTCCACCGCCCAGCTGTCGCTCGCGATCGAGTCCTGAGGCGCACGCGATGACCGCTCCCCGGACTACCGCACCCATGTTTGACAGACAGGTGCCCGCGGGCGGGAGGGAGTCTCCATGTTGCGCGTAACCACCCTGTACGCGGGCTCCGCGGCCGCGACTGCGAAGTACTACACGAAGTACTTGACGCAGGCGCCGGGCGAGCAGCCGGGTGTGTGGTCTGGCGCGCAGGCTGCCGGTCTGGGGTTGTCGGGTAGGTGTCGACCGACG
>JANMFL010000530.1:0-7165 GCA_031377945.1 Acidimicrobiaceae bacterium
CGCGTCGGCCGCAGCGCGCTCTGCCTCTGTCGACCGGGGGGCGTCGAGTCGGGCGAGCAGCGCATGACCTCGGTCGCTGCCCGCAGCGGCGATCAGCCGATGCTGGCCCTCGACGACCTCGGTGAGGAGGATGTCGTAGCCGGCTCGCGGTTCAGGGCCGCCGCCCATCGAGGTGCACCAGCAGGTTGCCGAAGGCTCGCCGCACGTGACCGCGACGACGAAGGTGTCGGCTCGGCGCTCGGCGTAGCGAGGGTCGGGGTGCACCGGGTCGAGCATCACGCGGTCGAGGATGCACAGTGCGCTGATCTCGCAGCCGCGAGCACCGATCAGAGCGAGCGGGCGATCCGCCGACAGCGGTCGCGTCACCGCGAACGAGCCGTCGACTCGGCGAACGCGCACCACCTCTTGGTGGGCGGGGAAGACGAACCGTTTCCATGAGTCCGCGCCCGGCGTCCAACCGAATCGGGTGGGGCGCTCGCCGGTGGTGAGCCGCCATCGCCCGGGCGACTGCTGCACGGTGGCTCCGGTCGGCAGGTCGGCGCCGCACGCGACGTCGTCGTAGACGATGACGCCATCGCGAGTTCGCGGCCCGACGACCCGATAGTCGTCGGCGACCAGGGCACGCACCAGCGCATCGAGCCCGGACTCGGGATCGAGGGTGAACGAGTCACCCCCGGCGGAGAAGCTCATGGCTCCAGTGTGAACCGACGCGCGCGCCGGCGAAAGGGACGAACGGCACCCGCGCCTCCGCAGCAGGCGCCCGTCGGTGCCGCGCTCGAGCTGCAACTCGCCGGCCTGTGCTTCGGTCAACGCAGCACCGGGCTAGGTTCACCGGGCGCGGCGGGGGCCGCCATTGGGGAAACGAGGCATCGCATGACCGCTCCGCACCTGCCCGGTCGACTGGGCAACCCGGACCTGACACTCGCCACCGATCCGCGCGCCGACCCGCGCATGATCGCGGCGATGCTGCCCATCGGCCTGGCCGATCGCACACCACCACAGCCGGTCACCGTCGACACGCCACTGGACTCGTTGCACGAGTTCAACACGGTGGCCGAGGCCGCGTTCGACATGATGTTCTCGATGTTCTCGGCGACGCTCGAGCCGGTTGCGGGTGTCGAACGCAGCATCGAGGTCATCACGGGCGTCGACGGCAACGACATCACGCTGTACGTTCATCGCCCCGAAGGCGCCACCGGTCCGCTGCCCGGTCTGCTCCACCTTCACGGTGGCGGCATGACGATCCTCGAGGCGACCGGCACGTCGTTCCAGCGCTGGCGCGATCACCTCGCCGCGTCGGGCATGGTGGTGTGCGGCGTCGAGTTCCGCAACGCCAGCGGCAAGCTGGGTCCGCACCCGTTCCCGGCCGGTCTGAACGACTGCACTTCGGCGCTGCAGTGGTTCGCTGCTCAGAAGGCTCGGCTCGGTGTCACCACCATCGTCGTGTCGGGCGAATCGGGTGGCGGCAACCTCACGCTCGCGACCACGCTGAAGGCGAAGCGCGACGGTCATCTCGACCTCATCGACGGCGTGTACGCGCAGTGCCCGTACATCTCCAACGCGTACGAGTCGCCCGAGCCCGAGTTGACCTCCCTGTTCGAGAACGACGGCTACTTCCTCAGCTGCGAGCAGATGGGCGTGATGGCGCTGATGTACGACCCCAGCCGCGAGAGCGCGGTCGATCCGTTGGCGTGGCCGTACCACGCGTCGGCCGACGACCTGGCCGGCCTGCCGCCGCACGTCATCTCGGTGAACGAGCTCGACCCGCTGCGCGACGAGGGGCTCGCCTACTACCGCAAACTCGCGGCAGCGGGCGTTGCGGTGGCGGCGCGCACGGTGAATGGCACCTGCCACGCGGGCGACTGCATCTTCGAGGCCTCGATGCCCGGCGTCTACCGGGCGACCATCCGCGACATCAAGGGCTTCGCCGACTCGCTCTGACGGTCAGTTCTGCAATGCGAGCTGGCTGCGGTTGCGGCCGTCCGACTTGGCCTGGAGCAGCGCGATGTCGGCCAGGGTGATCATGTCGGTGAAGTCGTCGGCGTCGGTGCTGTCGGCGATGCCGGCCGACACCGTGAACGGGGGAGTTCGGCCGTCGCCGAGCGTCGCCTCCAGCTCGAGCCGCACGCGGTCGAACGCGAGCGCAGCCGTGAACTTGTCCGACCCGGGGCAGACCACGATGAACTCCTCGCCGCCATAGCGGCAGACGAGGTCGTTGTCGCGCACGGCGCGACGCAACACGCGAGCGAACGTGCGCAGCGCTCGGTCACCGGCATCGTGGCCGTGGGTGTCGTTGAGCACCTTGAAGTGGTCGAGGTCGGCGAGGACGACGGCGATCGGTTCGCCCTGTTGCAGGAGGGCTCGGACCTCGTTCTCGAGGCTGCGTCGGTTGAGCAGGCCGGTCAACGGGTCGGTGCTCGCCTGCAGCTGGCTCTGTGCCATCGCGGTGACCATGCCGATGCGCGAGCCGGTCATCTTGGCGACGGTGGTGAGCCCGGCGATCTCGCGGGCGTCGAACGGGGTCTGCGCGTCGCGGACGAGGTGCAGCACGCCGACGCTGGATCCGGCGACACTCACCGGCACGCACAGCGCCGACAGTGCGTCGACGCCTCGGTGGCGAAGGTTTGGGCAGGAGTCGAGCAGGCGGCTGTCCTCGTGATGGATCGCATGGCCCGACCGGACGGCCGGGCAGCCACTCGGGGTCGCGACATCGCAATGGCATGCACTGCCGCAGTCACTGGGCGGCGTCGTGCCGACGGACTGCATGTGGGCGCGGCTCGAGTCGGCGAGCAGCAGTTCGCCGCACGCAGTGGGGCTGAGCAGCGTGACGGCTTCGACGGCGACGGCCACCGCGGCGCGCTGGTCGGCCGCCATGTCGAGTGCGCGCACGAGCCGACTCTCGAACTCGCGCCGATCACTCTCGGCACTCAGCAGCGCCTCGCGGTCGCGAGCTTCGTCGCGTTGGCGCAGCAGGAAGTAACGCAAGGGGAGTGCCGTGCACATGAACAGCACGAGCCCGGCAACGAACACGAAGGCGATGGCGCGGGCCGCCGTGCCGTCGACGACCGCGGAGACGGCGAGCCAGCTGCCCAGTGAGAGCAGGGTCACCCAGGCGACGTCGAGCATGATGATCGGCCAGGTGGCGCTCATCGGGTCGAACCGCTGGGAGCGGCGCGGGGCTCGTTGGTCTGGATCCACGTTGAGGTCATCGGCGGGTCGGCACGAGAAGTTGAGGGGGTCGTGACCGTCCCTTGACGGCGCCGGGGCTGACCGACGGCCTCGACGTGGGTGACGGGAGTCATACGCCACAGCGGCTTGACCGGTACAGAAAGATGGCATACTGTACCGGTACAGCCACCTCTCCGAAGGGAACTCCCATGGACTTCCACCACCTCCTCGCTCATCGTTCGATCACGTCCATGTCCGACCTCACCGCGTTCAGCGCACTGCCCGACGCCCCCGTGGCCGCCGATCGGCCGTCGCGCCTGCAACGGGTCGCGGCGGCATGGCGCGGCCGCCGCGCCGGTCTGATGCGGACCCCCTCACTGCATCGGTCGGCGTCTGCGCCGGCGCCCGTCCCGTCCCGTCCCGTCGCCGAAGTCGCGTCGGCGTCGACGGTTGGTTGCAGAATGGTGGCGTGACTCGAGTGACGCTGCAGACGATCGCCGACGAGCTCGGCGTCAGCCGCATGACGGTGTCGAATGCGTTCTCCCGTCCCGACCAGTTGTCTGCCGAACTGCGCGACAGAGTGCTCGCCACCGCCACTCGCCTCGGGTACTCCGGTCCCGACCCGGCGGCACGAGCGCTGGCGAAGGGTTCGTCGGGCACCATCGGGTTGGTGTTCACCGACCGGCTGCACTACGCGTTCACCGACGAGGTGGCGACGCACTTCCTGGCGGCGATCAGCGAGGAGCTCTCCGAGTCCGGTCGCGGCCTCACGCTGCTCGGCTCGAAGGCCCACGGCGACCTGGTACCAACCCGCGACATCCCCCTCGACGGCGCGCTGGTCTATGCCTGTGGGGCGTCGTCCGAGGCCGTCGACTGGCTGCGGCGTCGTCGGCTGCCGCTCGTCTTCGTCGACCAGGAACCCGTCGAGGGTTATCCATGCGTGAACGTCGACGACCGAGGCGGTGCCCGCGCGGCGGCCTGCCACCTCGTCGACCTCGGTCACCGGCGAATCGCCATCATCACCCGCCTGGCGAACGAGAGCGGCCCTGCCGACCTGGCCACGCTGCCTGACGCCGCCTACACCACGCAGCAGCGCATGGCGGGCTGGTTCGAGGCGTTGCAGCCCGCGGGTGCGGTGCTGACCGTGGTGAACGCGCAGGACAGCACCGAGAGTGCCGGTTACGAGGCGGCCGGCTGCTTCCTCGGCCTGCCCGAGGCTGAGCGGCCCACGGCGGTGCTCGCCTACTCCGATCGCATCGCGCTCGGTGCCGCTCAGGCGGCTCGCGACGCGGGCCTCGTGGTGCCCGACGACCTGAGCGTCGTGGGTTTCGACGACGCCGGATTCGCGGCCACGGCCCGCCCACCGCTCACCACCGTTCGGCAGGATGTTGCACGAAAGGGACACGAGGCGACGGCCCTGCTGCGTGTGGCGATCGACGATCGGGGCGTGCAGCACACCGACCATCGACTGCTCCCGACTGAACTGGTGGTGCGGGCGAGCACCGCTCCGGCGCGCTGACGACGACCGCTCTGGTCGCTCAGCGGTGGGTGCGCACCACGCCGTCGGCGATGGCGGCAGCGTGCACGGCGGGCGCCACTCGATCGACGACGGACCGGTCGAACACCGACGGCACCACGAACTGCGGTGACAACTCGGCATCGGTGACGGACTCGGCGATCGCCACCGCTGCGGCGAGCTTCATGTTCTCGGTGATGTCGGTGGCTTCCGCGTCGAGCGCGCCGCGGAAGATGCCGGGGAACGCGAGCACGTTGTTGATCTGGTTCGGGTAGTCGCTGCGGCCGGTGGCCATCACCGCAGCCAGACCGTCGGCGTGCTCGGGGCGGATCTCGGGGTTCGGGTTCGCCATGGCGAACACGATCGGGTTCGGTGCCATGGTGCGAAGGTCGGCGGCGGTGATGAGGTCGGGGCCACTGACGCCGACGAACACGTCGGCACCGCGCAGCACCTCGCCGATGGTGCCCATCTTCCGCGTCGGGTTGGTGTGTTCGGCGAACCATTCCTTGGCGGTGTTCAGATCGCTGCGACCCGAGTACACCGCGCCGGTGCGATCGCAGCCGACGATTTCGCCGACACCCGCGTTGATGAGGATCTTGCCGATGGCGACCCCGGCGGCACCCATGCCGGCGATGACGACCGAAAGGTCCTCCATCTTCTTGCCAGTGATCTTCAGCGAGTTCCACAGTGCGGCGAGCGTGACCACCGCGGTGCCATGTTGGTCGTCGTGGAAGACGGGAATGTCCAGACTGGCCTTCAGCCGTTCCTCGATCTCGAAGCACTCCGGGGCCTTGATGTCCTCCAGGTTGATGCCACCGAACGTGGGAGCGATGCGCTGTACGAAGTCGACCACCTCGTCGGCGGTTCGGGCGTTGATGCACACCGGGAAGCCGTCGACCCCGCCGAACTCCTTGAACAACAGTGCCTTGCCCTCCATCACCGGCATCGCCGCCTCCGGCCCGATGTCGCCCAGGCCGAGCACCGCCGTGCCGTTGCTGACGATCGCGACCGTGTTCTTGCGGATCGTGTAGCGGTGCGACAGGGCCGGGTCGTCGTGGATGGCCATGCAGACACGTGCGACTCCGGGGGTGTACGCCATGGACAGGTCATCTCGGTCGTTCACCGGGGCGAGCGTGCCCGTCTCGATCTTGCCGGCCTCATGCATGCGGAAGGTGCGGTCCCACCAGTCGACGAGGTGAACACCCTTCAGCGCGTTGACCGCGTCGACGACCTTGTGCTGGTGAGCCTCGTCGCGGCAGTGCACCACGAGACACCGGCGCAGTTCAGGACCTCGCACGTCGAAGCCGTCGAGCGCGCCGATGTTCCCGCCCGCCTCCCCGATCGCGCTGCACAGGCGACCGAGGGTGCCGGGGACGTTGTCCAGTCGGCAGTCGAGGGTGATGGAGAAGGCGGCGGTCGGCGAGGTGGGCACGAGGGGCGAGGCTAGAGCCGGGCTGTCTCCGGCTCCGCATCCGTTCGTCAGCGGGTCGGTGTCATCGATTCGAGCAGTTCTTCGATCGACAGGGTCGCCACGCCGATCATCTGGTCGCCAATCCCGTACGGCAGCACCAAGGTGTCGCCCACCGAGGCGCCACCGCAGCTGTAGAGCACGTTCGGCACGTAGCCGTCGCGTCGGCGGCTGTCGGGCGTCATGATCGGTCCCTCACACGCCGCGATCACCTCGGTCGGGTCGTCGAGGTCGAGAAGGATCGCTCCCAACGCGTAGGTGCGCATCGCCCCGACTCCGTGCGTCAGCACGAGCCATCCTGCGGTGGTCTCGATGGGTGAGCCGCAGTTGCCGAGCTGCATCAGGTCCCAGGTGCGCTCCGGCACCTGGATCTGTGTGGATGTCTGCCAGCAGCGCAGGTCGTCGGAGAACGCCACCGAGTTCGACTCGCGATCCGACCGGGAGAGCGCCGCGTAGTACCCACCGATCTTGCGGGGGAACAGGGCAAGACCCTTGCCTTTCGCTGCGGCTCCCGCGGTGGGCGATGCCTCGAAGGTCGTGAAGTCGTCGGTCTGCAGGAGATGTTGACGGATGTTCGCGCCATCGAATGCGGTGTACGTGGCATAGAACGTCGAGCTCCCGTCGTCGTCGGTGAAGTGGACGAATCGGGCATCCTCCATCCCCTTCGATTCCGCCGGCGCGTGCGGCCACAGCACCCGTTCGGACACCTTCGTGGCCGGGTCGAAGGTGACGCTGTACGAGGCGCGAGCGAGGTTGCCGAGGTGCTCGATTCCCTTCGCGCCGCGAAGGCCTACTACTCCGCGGCTGTCGCGCTCGACGCAGGCGCCTTCCGCTGGCGCTACCTCCTTGGCTGCGTCCTCCAGGATCTCGGCGAGGACGCGCCCGCCATCGAGGCCTTCGAGGCGGCCGGGCGTCTCGATCCGACCTACCCGACGACGCACGCACGGCTCGGACACCTCTACATCGCAGCGGGCCGGCTCGACGATGCGACGTTCGAGTTTCGACGCTACGCG
>JANMFL010000088.1:0-3163 GCA_031377945.1 Acidimicrobiaceae bacterium
CAACGCGCCCCGCCCGGTCGGCTCCCAACGGGCCTCGTAGCCACTGCCATCAAGGGCGCGCAGCAACGTCGCTCCGATGCGTTCGTCATCCTCGACGATCAAGATCCGTTCACCGGGCACGATCCAACGGTACGGCAGCCCGACCAGCGATCCCAGCGACCGAGACCAGTTCTGGCCGTCCGCTCACCTTCAGCCATCCCCACGCTGGTTTACCGAGCGTTGAACGACACACCCGTCGCCGTTTACCCGCGCCTCCGTACGTTGCAGGCCACCACCCCGAGAAACGAGAGAACATGACGACCACCAACACGGCCACCGTCGCACGTAGCCAGATGGGCACGATGATGAGCAAGGTCCCAGAAGTGACGTTGTTCTTCTGGATCATCAAGGTGCTGGCCACCACCGTCGGCGAGACCGCGGCCGACTTCTTGTCCGACACCCTGAACCTCGGGCTCACCAACACCACCTACATCATGGGCGCATGCCTCGTTGCGGTGTTGGTGTTCCAGTTCCGGGCACGCAAGTACGTGCCGGGCATCTACTGGTTGGCCGTCGTGCTGATCAGCATCGTCGGCACCCTGATCACCGACAACCTGGTCGACAACCTCGGCGTCAGCCTCGTGGTCAGCACGTCGATCTTCGCCGTCGCCCTGGCCGTGACCTTCACGGCCTGGTACGCCAGCGAGGGCACGCTCTCGATCCACTCGATCCGCACCCCTAAGCGTGAAGCGTTCTACTGGCTGGCGATCCTGTTCACGTTCGCCCTCGGCACCGCCGCAGGTGACCTCATCGCCGAGCACCTCAACCTCGGATACTGGAAGTCCGCACTGCTGTTCGCCGGCAGCATCGGGATCGTCGCCCTTGCGCATTACAAGTTCGGCATGAACGCAATCCTCTCGTTCTGGCTCGCCTACATCCTGACCCGCCCACTCGGCGCCTCGATCGGCGACTACCTCTCACAGGCCCGAGCCGATGGCGGCCTCGGGTTGGGAACAGTCGGTACGAGTGCGATCTTCCTCGCCACCATCCTCGGAGTCGTCACCTATCTGGCGAAGACCAAGAAGGACCAGCCAGCCCTAGGGTGACCCGGTGAACCAGCGCATCCTGGTCGTGGAGGACGACGAGTCGATCGGCCAGACCGTCACCGCGTCGCTGCAGTCGCACGGATACCTCGTCGAATGGTGCACGGACGGGGTATCTGCGACCGCAGCCGTCGAAGCAGCGGTGCCGGACCTGGTGCTGCTCGACGCCGGACTTCCCGACATCGACGGCTTCACGCTGTGCCGGTGGCTTCGCGAACAACATCGGGACCTTCCGATCGTGCTCGTCACCGCACGAGACGCCGAGATCGACATCGTCGTCGGTCTCGACGCCGGCGCCAGCGACTACGTCACCAAACCTTTCTCGATGAACGTGCTCCTTGCCCGAGTTCGCGCCCACCTCCGCGCCACAGCGGTCGGCCCCGACGAAGCCGTCGAGGTGGGCTCGTTGCGGGTCGATCCGGCCGCCTACCTCGCGACGGTCGACGGTGCACCGGTCGACCTGCGCCGCCGCGAGTTCGAACTGCTCGCCCTGCTGTGCCGCGAAGCGGGTCGGGTCGTCAGCCGCGAACGGCTCCTGTCCGAAGTGTGGGACCTCCACTGGGAGACCTCGACCAAGACTCTCGACATGCACGTGATGGCCCTGCGCCGCAAACTCGGCGACGCGATCGAGATCGCCACGGTCCGCGGGGTCGGCTACCGGCTGGTGGCCCCTTGAGGCGTCGCATCACCGAAGCCATCGTCGGCGTTTCCGCGCTGATCCTGCTCGTGCTCGGTATTCCTCTGGCCCTCGCCGTCCACCAGTCGATCCTCGACTCGGAAGTCGTCGAGCTCCAGGCCACCGCTGCACGAACCCTCACGGAGATCGACGTGCCCCTCGACACGAACGAACTCGCCGCCGTCAGCAGTGAACCCGACGCCCCGCCACCGTTCAGTGTCTACGACGCCACGGGCACCCTCCTCTTCGGCGATGGCCCGCCCGAGGCGGACGCCGCGGCTCGCCGAGCGCTCGCCGGCAACCCGGCCTCCACCACCGACAACGAGATCGTCGTCGCCACTCCGATCACCGACGACCGCAGCGAACGCATCGTCGGAGCACTCCGCCTCACCGAATCCCTCGCCGGGGCCAACCACCGATCCCGCATCGCCTGGCTCGAAATGGCAGCGACCGCGCTCGCCGCCTTGGCACTCGGGTGGCTCATCGCCAAGCGCCTCGCCCGCCGCCTCTCCCAGCCCGTCACCGACCTCGCCGACGCCGCGACCCGTCTCGGCGACGGTGGCGCAATCACACGACCGGCAACGCCCTCGGGTGTCGCTGAGATCGACACCCTCGCGAACGCGCTCGCCGGCAGCTCCGAACGCATCAACGAGGCACTCGCGCGAGAGCGACGGTTCAGCGCGGACGTGTCCCACCAGCTCCGCACCCCACTCACCGGCATGCGTCTCCGCCTCGAGACAGCGCGCACCGCACACGACCCGGCGGTCATCGAGTTGGCGCTCGACGACCTGCAACGGCTCGAACAGACCGTCGATCACCTGCTCGCCTTCGCCCGCGACGCCATCCCCGCTGCCTCCGCCGTGCGACTCGACATTGCAGCAACGGAGGCGGTGGAACGATGGCGACCTCGGGTCGCGATACCGGGCCGGACCATCACGATCGCCGCATCCGAGCCGGTGACCGCTCGTGGTTCGATCGCCTCGATCGAACAGATCCTCGATGTCCTCATCGACAACGCCCTCCACCACGGCCAGGGTGCGATCGCGGTCACGTCGCGTCGACTCGCCGGGGGTGGTGCCATCGACGTCACCGACGACGGCACCGTCGTCCCCGGTGCCGATCGCGAACGGATCTTCCAACGCGGCCACGGCGACCGACACGGCATCGGACTCGCACTCGCCCGCTCGATCGCGGAGGCCGAAGGCGGACGCCTCATCCTCACCCGTGGCGAGCCCACGACCTTCTCGCTCATCCTGCTCGACCCCGACGAGAACCACGACACATGATGGTTCGCTGGTTGATCATCGCTGCGGTGCTCGTGGCCCTCTCGTGGATCGTGATGATCGTGCTCGCCCGGCGGCTTCCTCCAGGCCTGGCCAAGGACCTTGCCACGGTGCTTCCGGCG
>JANMFL010000156.1:0-3698 GCA_031377945.1 Acidimicrobiaceae bacterium
CCAACGAGTCGCCGGCCTGCAACTGCACCCGCACACCGCGCGTGTCGCCGGGCACCAGCAGCGTGCCGTAGAGCGCGAACGAGATGGTCCCGTCCACCAGCAACGGACCCGAGTCGGGTGTCGTCTGCACCTCGGTGAGAATGATCGGATCGTGGGCGAACGCATTCGTCGACGCCACGACCGACAGCACCACGACCGACAGGGCCACCACCGCGATCACCCGCCGGAACAATCGCTCGGTCGACATGAGGAGACGCTACTCCGGCGCGAGACTGTTCCGAGGAGGTCGACGATGACGATCGAACGAGTGGGTGTGCTGGGGTGCGGACTGATGGGCTCGGGCATCGCCGAGGTGTGCGCCCGCAACGGCATGCACGTGGTGGTGGTCGAGGCCGACGCGAGCGCGGCCGAACGAGGTCGCGACCGAGTCATCGACTCGATGCAGCGCGCGCTCGGCCGCAATCGGATGACCCAGGACGAGTTCGATGCCGCAACCGGGCGGCTCGACTTCAGCCACGACTGGTCGGCCTTCGCCGACCGCCACCTGGTGGTGGAAGCCATCGTCGAGGACCCGGAGGCCAAGGTGGCCGCCTTCCAGCGGTTGAACTCGGTGGTCCAGCAACCGGGCGCGATTCTCGCGTCGAACACATCGTCCATCCCGATCATGCGCCTCGCCACCGCCACCGACCGACCCGAGCAGGTCATCGGCCTGCACTTCTTCAACCCCGTGCCGGTGCTGCCGCTCGTCGAACTGGTGCCGTCGCTGATGACGAGTGCAGCCACGCTCGAGTCGGCCCGCGCCTTCGCCGCCGACACGTTGAGCAAGAACGTCATCCTGTCCAAGGATCGCGCCGGGTTCGTCGTCAACGCGTTGCTCATCCCGTACCTGCTGTCCGCGATTCGCATGCTCGAGTCCGGATTCGCCACCGCCGCCGACATCGACGCCGGCATGATCCACGGCTGCGCACACCCGATGGGCCCGCTCGCCCTGGCCGACCTGATCGGCCTCGACACCACGATGGCCGTCGCCGAGAGCATGTACACCGAGTTCAAGGAACCGCTGTACGCACCGCCGCCGCTGCTGAGCCGCATGGTCGAGGCCGGCCTGCTCGGCCGAAAGAGTGGCCGCGGCTTCCACGACTACACCAAGAAGGGCTGAGGGGGTCACCCATGACGTTCCGCATCACCGGACTCGACCACATCGTCCTCGTCTGCCGCGACGTCGAGGCGTCGCTCGAGTTCTACTGCGCCCGTCTCGGACTGGAACCCGAGCGAGTCGACCTGTGGCGACGCGGCGAAGCACCGTTCCCATCGGTTCGCATCGATGCGGCCACCATCATCGATCTGTTCGCCGGCGACCACGGCGGCGGGGCCGCCGCCACCGTCGGCGCGAACCTCGACCACGTCTGCCTGACGTTCGAGGGCGACACGTTGGAGGCGCTGCACGAACGCTTCCCCGATGGGCGACGCGGCAACGACCTGTTCGGCGCGCAGGGCCTGGCCGACAGCCTGTACATCAAGGACCCCGACGGCAACACCGTCGAGCTGCGCTCCTACTCGCCCTGAGCGTCGAGGAAGGACCGGATCTCGTCGGCGCTCGGGCGGCCACGGTGCAGCGTGCCGTTGGCCTTGGCCCACTCGCGGAAGGCGTCCTGGTCGTACTGGGGCTTCGTGGACCTGCGGGCGACCTTGGCGTAGGCCGAGCCGGGCATACGCGCCGCGGCGATGAACGGCGCCAGCGCGTCGTCGAGACGCTGCCGGTTGGCCGGACCGAGATCGAGTTCGAACGCCTTGCCACCCAACGCGAACCGCACGGTCTCGACGCCGTCCTCCGAACCGTCGAGGTCGTCGATGAGCTTGGTGATGGTCGCCATGACCGAGGAAGGTACCGGAGCAGCACCGCGATCACAATCGGACATGCGTCAGGCCAGGGCGTCGGCCAGGCCGGTCATGCGGTGCGCCGGTGTGGCCAGCGACGTCTGCAACGACCGCTCGCTACCGACCACGTGCAGCGTGGTCTTGGCCCGCGTCGACCCGGTGTACACCAACTCACGCCCGGCCAATGGCGACGTGTCGGGCGGCAGGATGAGCACCACCGTCGGATACTCGGAGCCCTGGCTCTTGTGCACCGTCATCGCATACGCGGTCTGCACCTCGTCGAGCTGCGCCGGGTCGAACGCCTGTCGGCCGAGCGCCGTGTCGAACACGGCGAGCAGCCGCCCGTCGGTGCGCACCACGACACCGGTGTCGCCGTTGGCCAGACCGAGCCGCGGGTCGTTGCGCGTCGCGAGCAGCGGCCGACCGGCGAACCACGGCGCGTGCGCTCCCTCGGGTCCGAACATCCACTGCTCGGCCAGCCGGTTCCAGGTCTCCACACCGAACGGACCACGCCGATGGGCGCACAACACCCGGACCGCCGCGGCCGACGCCAACGCACCCGCAGCGTCGCCGGCCTCGGCCGCGGCGCGTTGCTGCACCAGGACCGGCCGGACCACGGCCTCGACCGCGCTCACCACCGCGGGCGCCAGCGGATCGGCGGTCTCGTGGAAGTGCACACTCGACCCCTGCACCTGGTCGCCGCGGCGGAGGTGAGCGAGTGCCTCGGCGAGGTCGCCACGGCGAATCGCGTCGGCGAGCAACGCGATCGGCGTGTCGCCGCCGTAGCGGTGACCACGGAGCAACCGGACCGCCCGATCGACCATCGGGCCGGACGGGCCGAACGCCGCAGCAACCAGGTCGCCGAGCACCGCACCGAGTTCGACGCTCTCGAGCTGATCGGGGTCGCCGATGAGCACCAGCCGGGCATCGGGCCGCAACGCCTCGAGCAGCCGGGCGAGCAACGGCAACGACACCATCGACGTCTCGTCGACCAGGATCAGGTCGTGCGGCAACGGATCGGTGGCGTCGTGGCGGAAGCGTTGCCGACGGTCGCCCAGTGGGCCGAGCATGCGGTGGACCGTGGTGGGAACGATCGACGCCAGCGCGGCGCGAGCGGGCTCGGCGACGTGCGCGACGACGTCGGGCTGCGCGAGCGCGGCGGCGATGGACTCCTGCAGCCGGGCGGCGGCCTTGCCAGTGGGCGCGGCCAGCGCCACACGCAGCGCAGGGTCTTGCTGCAGCAACACGGCCAACAGACGCGCCACCGAATAGGTCTTGCCGGTTCCCGGCCCGCCGACGATCATCGCCACCTGATTCGCCAGCACCACATCGGCCGCTCGACGCTGCAGGTTGCGATCGCCGTCGTCGAGGGCCGGCAACAACACCGCCAGCGCGGCCTCGGCATCGGGGTGCAGGTGCACCGGCAGATCTGCGGCGCGCTCGCGCAGCGACGCGGCCACGATGCACTCGTCGGTCCAGTAGCGCTGCAGATACACGCGCCGTCGGTGCAGCACCAACGGTCTCGGATCGGGCACCGGTTGGTCGTCGGGGCCGTCGACCACGCGCACCACGGCCGTCGCCGCGACGAGCGCGGCGAGCCACGACTCGGCTTCCGGCCACGGCAGGACGACGGGCTCGGTGTCGTCGTCGACCGCCGCGTGCTCGGCAGCGACAGCGACAGCAAGTTCGTCGAGATCGGCACACGCATGACCGTGCTCGGCTGCCCACGTCGCCATCGCGACCGCAAGCACCACCGCATCGGGCTGAGGCCCTGCGGCGCGCACCACCCATCCGGCGAGGTGCACGTCGGCCGCACCCAG
>JANMFL010000162.1:0-12440 GCA_031377945.1 Acidimicrobiaceae bacterium
GCGATGATGAACACCGGGGTCTGCAGGTCGTTGATCTTGCGTGCGTTCTCGCCCTTGGGCTGGAAGTAGTCCTGCGGCGCGTTCTCCGCGCATCCGGCGAGGAACACCAGCGCACCGACGGCCAGCGCCGCGGCCTTCCGACGACGAGGGGTGGGGAACATGTCCCCGAGGGTACTCACGGTTGCTTCACTCCGGTCCATGTCAGGGAACCAACAACTTGATCTCTTGACCCTCCACACCGGGAACGGTGAGGCGGAAGGGGGTAGTGCTGGCGGCTTGCGACTTGTCGATGCGGAACGTCAGGAAGGCGGTGCCGTCCTGCTCGATCGCCGTGGTGCAGTCGGCGAGCTCGCTGCCCGCCGTGCCGTCGGCCGCCTTGAACGTGCCCAGGTGCACCGTCAGTCGGCGCGGCGTCTCGCTGGCGTTGTGGAAGAGCACGTGCACCACGGCGCTGCGCGGCACGGTGATCTCCTTGTACTGCACCCCACCGATGCCGGTGTTCAGTGCGTAGAAGTTCGACTCGTCCTCGGTGAGATACACGTTGGCGATCGGATTGCTCTTGCCGGCGACGCGCTGCGAACCCTTGGCGTCGACCTCTTCGATCTCGGCCTCGGTGGCGGTTCCGAGGCACACTGCCGAGTTCACCTCCGGGTGCGGCTCGATGGGCCGCTGACCCGAGACGGCGGACGCGACGCCCACACCGACCAGCGCCAACGCTCCGATGGCGAGGATGCCACCCGCGGTCGACTTGCCCATTCCCCGCTTGGCGGCGAACACGAAGCCGGCAGCGGTGATGACCGCACCGATGATGATGAACACCCAGCGGCCGGCGTCCTTGCTGATGTGGAGCATGACCCGCGAGAACGAGTAGATGAACACCGCAGCGCCGACCGAGGCGAGGATGGGGAACTCGAGGGGGTGCAGCAGGCGCTTGCGCAGGCCGGCGTTGTAGGTGGCGTCACTGCTGGCGCGCTCGCTCCAGCCCTGGATCATCCACTCGACCACCGCGGCGAGCACGATGATGAGCGACACCTTGAACACGACGGGCTTGCTGACGGCACCGATGGCCAGGCCACCCACTCCAACGGCGGTGACGAGCGGCCACAGGCTGCTGCCGGCCGGCTGCTGTGCCGCCGCAGCGGTGTGCTCGACACCTGGCTCGAGTGCCCCGACGTTGCCGTCCTTGGTGAAGAAGTTGATGCCGGCGAGGAACGCGAAGGCCACCGCCAACGAGATCAGGCCGATGGTGCCGAGCATTCCCGTGGGTCCACCCACGGATGCGCCGAACGCAATTGCGCCCACGGTGGAGAGCACCGTGGCGCCGAGGAACAGTTTTGAACCAGTCGTGAACATCGGCTCCTACTTCGTCACGTAGACCACGAACCACACAACAGCGAAGATCGCGCTGAAGGCGTACCAGTACAGAGCATGGGCGGACACGACCGCCCGGTCGGCGGTGCGACCGCCGAGGTAGCGGAACGCTGCCACGGCGGTGAACGTCACGCCGACGATGGCGAGCGCCATCGTCACGCCGGTGATGGCGTAGAAGAGGTAGCTGTACGTGCCCTGACCGACCGGGAGGGCGGTGGTGGCGAAGATGAACGCCTGTGCATTGATGAACGCCAGGCCGATGAGCCCGGTGAGCCCGAGCGCCAATCCGGTGTGCGGCTTGTCGTCGCGCTTGGCCGAGTAGACCGCCCACTGGGCGAACACGCAGATCGGCAGGAGCGTGATCAGCATCACGTTCGCCGCGACCATCGAGAACTTGGTGCCGTCGGGCAACCAGGTCTCGCCGTTGTCGATCGCGATGGTGCGGAACTTGAGAAACAGCCCGAGCAGGCCGCCGACCATCGCGACGACACCGGCGAGCACCAGCGCGGTGCCGACCAGGATCTGCCGGCGCGGTTGCGGCGCGGGAGCGGTGGGAAGTGCGAGCATCAGGCGTCACTCCGGTTCGAGGTCTTGAGGTCGAGCAGTGGTTCGGCCGACTGCACGATGTGGATGTCGGCGAAGTTGTTGGCCGGCGCGGGCGACGTGGTGGCCCACTCGAGCGTCTGACCATTCCACGGATCGTCGCCGACTCGCTCGCCGGTCGCGGCGAAGGCACGCACGGCGAGGCCGAGGAAGGCGAGCACGGCGAGCAACGCAATGGCATGACCGGCGAGGCTGAGCGTGTTCCAGAGCGCGGACGGACCGGAGTAGTCGAACAACACGACACCGGGCACACCGGGCTCGACGGCCGGGAAGATGGCGCCGGGCTGATCGGCGAAACCGGCGATCATCATCGGCAGGCTGGCGAGGGCGGCACCCACGAAGCCGAGCAGAGCGAGCGGAATGGTGGCCTTCAGCGCCATGGAACGGCCCCAGAGCTTCGGGCCCCAGTGGGCGACGGCGCCCATGCCGGCGAGCACTGCTGCGTAGACCAGTGCCAGCCAGGTGCCCTCTTCGAACGTGGTGCCCACCAGACCGGCGTCGCCGATGTGGTTCAGCGCACTGGCGGCCGCACCCTCGACGGCCAGCAGCGCGGCGAGCAGTCCGAACACCAGCGGGGCACCGATGGCGGGCCTCTTGCGGAGTGCCTGAGCCGTGAGCGCAAGGGCCAGGAACGCGCCGAGCAGCGGGAGCACGTGCACCAGTGCGAACGGAACGAGGTCGGAGATCTTGTCGCCACCCGACAGCCCGGAGAAGCCGGCGCGGATGACCACCGGGCTCTGCACCGCAGCGGCGAACATCGCCGTGCCGATCAGGCCGATGGCGGCGAAGATGGTGCCACGCGGGACGAGGCGCTTCCCAGTGGCGGTGGCCACGGTGTCGGCCAGGAAACCGAAGGCCGGAATCACGAACAGCAGCGTGGTGGGCTGCGTGAACCCGAACGCCGCCCAATCCGAGATGGCCCGGTTGCCGCTGAGCTCACTGATGGTCGGGTACCTGTGGGCGATGAACAGCACCAGCAGGTTGCCGACCAGCACCGGCAGGGCGACGAGCAGCGCCAGCGACATGACCAGCACGGACCAGCTGAACCACGGGACCCGGCGCATGTTCATTCCCGGCGCACGCGTGGTGAGGATGGTGGTGGCCAGCGACACCGCCGTGGCGAGCAGGCCAAGGATGGCCAGGCCCGACGCCAGCATGAACAGGTCGACGAAGATCTTGTTGCCGCCGTTGGGGCCACCGTTCGACGCAATGCTGACGATGGCGGTGATCGACCCGACGAGCCAGGCCCAGAAGCCGGTGGCCGCAACGCGGGGGAAGGCCACCGAACGAGCGCCCACCTGCAGCGGCACGACGCACAGCGCAGCACCGAGCATCAGCGGCAGCATCACCATGTAGGTGAGACCGAAGCGGTAGATCGAGAACAGTTGCGTCAACGACTCGATGGGCAACAGCGTGCCGTCGGTGTTGACCCGCTCGAGTGCCAACAGGCCTGCCACCACGAGCGAACCGACGAGCGAGAGGCCGGCCGCGCCGAGGTACAGGCGGCCGATCTTCTTGTGGTCGGTGGAGGTGACCCAGTCGGCCACGCTCGCAATACCCGCGCCTGCCGGAGCAGCTGCGCTGGTTGCGTGGGTATCGATGGTGGTCATGGGCAACGAACTCGTTTCGTCTCGGGCGCGCACATGGCGGAACCCTCGGATGACAGGTCGGTTGATGGCATTACAGATTCGACATTACCCACAGGCACCACGTCCGCCGGAAATCCTCAGAACCCATGTTGCACGAAGACGTCGATGGTCATTGCAGCGAACAAAAGGGTCACGTAGGTGATGGAGTAACCGAACACCCGCATCGAGCGTTGGGGTGTGGGGTTGCGACCGAGGTCGATGGTGCCCCACAGGAACAGTGCGCCGAGCACCACGGCAGTGATGCCGTAGATCAAGCCCAACCCGGCCACCGGCCACAACACCAGGGTGGAGGCCACCATCGCCGCCGTGTACAGCACCATCTTGCGGACCGTCACCTCGAGCGACGCGACCGCAGGAAGCATCGGGACGTTCGCGGCGCGGTAGTCGTCGGCGTAGCGGATGGCCAGCGCCCAGAAGTGCGGCGGGGTCCACAGGAACATGACGACGAACAGCACCACCGGCGTCCAGGTGACGTTGTTCTGCACGGCCGCCCATCCCACCAACACCGGCACGGCCCCGGCCGCACCACCGATGACGATGTTCTGCGTGCTCGTTCGCTTCAGCCACAGCGTGTAGATGAACACGTAGAACAGGGTCGCCGACAGCGCCAAGATGGCGGACAGCAGGTTGGCGAACGTCCACAGCACGGCGAAGGCCACGACCTCGAGACCGATGGCGAACACCATCGCCTCGCGCGGCTGCACGAGACCGGTCACCAACGGGCGACCCTGCGTACGTGGCATGAGCGTGTCGATGTCGCGGTCCACCACCATGTTGATGGCGTTCGCACCACCGGCAGCCAGCGTGCCGCCGAGCAGGGTGACCAGGACCAACCAGGTGGCCGGCCAGCCGTTCTCGGCCAGCACCATGGTGGGCACCGTGGTGATGAGGAGCAGTTCGATGATGCGCGGCTTGGTGAGCGCCACGAACCCACCGATGCGAGACGTGGGAATGCGCCGCGAACCGTGGGACACACCTCCCGGCGCGAGCCGAGAGGGCACGATGGGACGAGCGCCGACTGCCATAGCGGCCCCATCGTAGGGGGAGGCCGGTGACGGCACCACTCCGGCGGCACGGACTCCTCACATCTACGCACTTCTCCGCGGCAGAATGTGGCATGCCCCCGGTGACCGCCCCCGTCCGAGAAGGCGCCACCGACACCGCCACCGACACAGAGGAGACCACGTCGACCGATCGTCCGTGGATCGTCCTGGTCTGGAACGACCCCATCAACCTGATGAGCTACGTCACCATGGTCTTCCAGAAGGTCTTCGGCTACAGCCTCGAGAAGGCCACGTCGCTGATGCTGGATGTCCACGAGAAGGGCCGCGCCGTCGTCAGCAGCGGCAGCCGCGAGAAGGCCGAGATCGACGTCTACCGGCTGCACGAGCACGGCTTGTGGGCCACGATGCAACAGGACGATTGATGTCGGCCAACGATGGTCGAATCGCCACGCCACGCGGGCACCGGCTCCTCCCCGACTCGATCGACTGGCTCGCCACCCGCAGCGGCGGCCCGGGCGGGCAGCATGCCAACACCTCCGACACGGCGGTCACCGTCACCATTCACGTCGAACGAACGGGGCTCGCGCCGCACCTGGTGGCACGGCTGCTGGCCAACGTCGGCCCGACGATCACGGGCCAGTCGTCGAACACGCGCTCACAGTTCCGCAATCGGCAACTCGCCATCGAGGCGGCGCTGACACGCCTCGACGAGGCCGCTGCGCCCCCACCGCCGCCACGCGCGCGCACTCGGCCCAGCCGCGGCGCACGCGAGGAACGATTGTCCGACAAGCGCAAGGCGGCCGAGCGGAAGCAGTCCCGTCAGCGCCCACGCCACGACGACTGACCGGTCGAGCACGTGAAGAACCCCCGCCGTAGCGGGGGTTCTTCATCACGTTGTCAGTGCTCGCCCCGGCGAACCGGGCATCGGGCGTCAGACCGTCACGGGCTCCTTGTGGTGCTCGACAGCGAGGATCACGTCGTCGGCCTTCTTCGAAGCGAAGGCGTGGACGAATCCGGCGATCGAGAGCAGGAAGACCAGGATGGCGGCGATGAACATCACCCAGGCAGCCTGACCGGCACGCTCGCCGAAGATGCTGAAGCCGTAGGTGGTGAGCAGCAGCCCACGCAAGGTCTCGCCGGTCTGCAGTGTCGAGCGCAGACCCTTGGCGGTGTCGAGTGCAGCCGTGGCCTCGTCGATGGCGGCCTGGTCGCCGCTGTCCGTCGCCGTGGCCAGTGCATCCACCAGCGAGACGTCGGTACCGGGGCGCACGTACCCGCCCATCGTCGAGAAGGTGGCGCCGTCGTAGCCGGCGCCGGTCGCGGCTTCACGCATGTGCAGTGCGATGTACTCGTTCGCATAGCACTCGGCCTTCTTGCCGGTGTCCATGGCCTGGCCCTTGGTGGCGTCACCATTGGTCGTGCCGAAGTTCACCAGGCAGTCGGCCTTCTTCTCCTCGTCCGACAGGAACTGTGCGGGCGTGAAGTTGATCTTCTGGGCGACGAGCTGGTCGTGCACGTAGGTCTTCGCGAAGCTTGCCTGGTTGTTCAGAATCAGTCCGACGACCAGGAGCAGTACGGAGAAGACGATGCCTCCGAGGCTGAACGCGATGTCGAGTGTGCGGCGCTTCATGGTGTGTAATCCCTCCCTGCGGCCGCTCATTTCGGGATCGGTCGCACTGATCATGGTGGCGGAGCATCGTTGCCGTCACAAGGGCACTATGTCCCCGGTGGACATGGGACCTTCGGCGGGGACGCGCCATGGTCGTACGACGGCAGTCGTACGCTGTGAACAGGCATGATGCCCTTCAAGGGACTGTCAACCGGTCCCGCCCGGGGCGAAGGTCCCATCACTTTGCGTGAGTATCAGGGATTTGGTTGACACGCAGAGTGAAAGCCTCTACGGTCAAGCCACGCCGGCGGGACGGGAACGTCGGCAGTGACGGGAGCAACGATCATGGACATCGCACGCCTGCAGACGGGAGCACTGGCCGCGGACCGCCAGGCCGATGCGAGCACCCATCGCGAACGCCAGCGTCAGCGCCGGCTGCTGCGGCTCGGTGTCCTGATCGCCATCCCCATCACGTGGTTCTGGGTGCGCGAGCTGAGCGGCAACCCGGTGCGCATCGGCGTGCCGGCGATCATTCGTGACAGCCCCGAGTTGGCGCTGCTCGTCATCCTGATGACGGTGATGATGAGCCTGATGTTCATCCCCTACATCGGGGCAGGCCGCTCGCCGCACACGGTGCTGCGACCCGAGGACTCGAACGTCCGCCTCGCCGACGTCGTCGGTGCGAGCGCCACCAAGCGCGAAGCCATCGACACCCTGAACATCTTCCTCAACCATCAGACGTTCCGCGACGAAATGGGCGGTGCCGCCCGGCGCGGCGTGCTGTTCGAGGGTCCCCCGGGTACCGGCAAGACCTACCTCGCCAAGGCGCTCGCCGCCGAGGCAGGCGTGCCGTTCCTGTTCGTTTCGGCGAGTGAGTTCCAGTCGATGTTCTACGGGCAGACGAACCGCAAGGTCCGCGCCTTCTTCAAGGCACTGCGCAAGGCGGCCCGCTCGGAAGGTGGGGCGATCGGCTTCATCGAAGAGTTCGACGCGATCGGCGCAGCGCGCAGCGGCATGGGCGGCGGCAACGGTCGCGAAGGCGGCGCCGGCATCGTCAACGAACTGCTCGTGCAGATGCAGAGCTTCGAGTTGCCGACCGGCACACAGAAGTTCACGAGCTGGTTCATCGATCGCACCAATCGCCTGCTCCCGAGCCACCGCGCCATGTTGCGACCCAAGCTGCAGCAGGCGAACGTGCTCATCGTGGCCGCCACGAACCGCGCCGCCGACCTGGACCCCGCACTGTTGCGCCCGGGCCGCTTCGACCGCACCATCCACTTCGACCTCCCGCCGCGCGCCGACCGACTCGAGATCGCCGCCTACTACCTGGACCGCAAGCGGCACGAGCCGTCGCTGTCGGCCGCCTACGTCGCCGATGTCACTGCGGGCTACACGCCGGTGCGCATCGAGCGTCTGCTCGACGAGGCGTTGATCCTCGCCCTTCGCGACGGCCGCACCTCGATGACCTCCGGCGACGTCATCTCGGCCCAGCTGGTGACCGAAGTGGGTGTCTCGCACGACGTCGGCTACCACCCCGACGAGCGCCGGCGCATCGCCATCCACGAGGCTGGCATGCGCTGGTCGCAGCGCTCAGCGGTCGCGACGTCAAGCTCGCCAGCATCCTGCGCCGATCGGGCTCGCTCGGCCTCGTGGCACACGGCGACATCGAGGAGCGCTTCCTGAAGACGCCCACGGAGGCCACCGACCTGATGGCAGTCGCGCTCGCTGGTCGTGCCGCAGAGATCCAGGAGTTCGGCGAGGCCTCCAGCGGCATCGCCAGCGACCTCGTCATGGCCACCACCATCGCCGCCCAGTTGGTGGGCATGCTCGGTGCCGGCGGCAGCCTGCTCAGCCTCGAGGCCGCCAGCCTGGCGGGTGCCGGCAACCTGGTGGCCAAGGTGTTGCACGACGAACAGTCCCGAGCCAGGGCCGACGAGCTCATGCATCGTGCCGCCGACCGCGCCGCCTGCACCGTGCTCGAGCACCGTCGAGCGCTCATCGCGCTCGCCGACGCGCTGTGCGAGCAGGACGAGGTCAGCGGCGACGATGTGCATGCGATCGTCGCCGGCGCGATGACCTCGTGAGCCGCGCCTCGTAACCTGCACGCCGTGGGGTTCTTCCGGCGTGGCATCAAACTCACCGATGCCGACGCCCGTCGGCTCACGCGCCGCTGGTTGCCCCAGTGGCCCACACTTCGCACCGACGAACAGGACCGCCTGATCGAGCTGGCCACGGTACTGGTCGACGATCTGCGCTGGGAGGCGTCACACGGTTTCGAGGTCACCGAGGACATGCGCGTCGCCATCGGCGCACATGCGGCCCTGCTGGTGCTGGCGTTCGACGACGGCCTCGACAGCTACCTCGACGTCACGTCCGTGATCGTCCACCCGACCACGATCGTCCGCACCGGCACCCGCTACATCGGCGGCGGGCTGTACAGCGACGGCGACGATCCGATCATCGGCGAGGCACACCACCAAGGCCCCGTCCTGGTGAGTTGGGACGCCGCCGCCCAGCAGTCCGTCGAGCCGTGGCGAGGCGAGAGCGTACTGCTCCACGAGTTCGCCCACCGGCTGGACATGCTCGACGGCATCAGCGACGGAACACCTCCGATCGACGGCGACATGGCGCTCGACGAGTGGGTGCGGGTGTGCACCGACACGTTGCGGACGCTCCGCCGCAACGAAGAACCGTCGGTACTGCGTCAGTACGCGGCGACCAACCCTGCCGAGTTCTTCGCCGTCGCGACCGAGGTGTTCTTCACTCGTCCAGTGGCGCTGCGCGACGAGAACGCCGAGTTGTACCGCGTGTTGCGCGACTACTTCCGCCAGGACCCGGCCCGGCGCCGCCCGATGTACTGACCGCTACGCGGTGACGGAACCGGCGTCGAGACGGCCGTCCACGATGTGCACGGTGCGGTCGGCGTAGTGCGTCATGCGCGTGTCGTGGGTGACGATGATCGCAGCCGTGTCGCGTGCCTTCATCTCGGCCTGGATGAGCTCCATCACCTGCTCGCCGATCTTGGTGTCGAGCGCTGAGGTCGGCTCGTCGAACAACACCAGCTTCGGGTTGTTGAACAGGGCGCGACCGATGGCGACGCGCTGGCGCTCGCCACCACTGAGCTGAGCCGGCAGGTTCTTCAAACGATGACCCAGACCGAGCTCGTCGAGCAATTGCCGGGCGCGACCCTTGGACTGCTTTCCACCCTTGCCACCGCCGAGCTCGTCGACGACGAGGAGGTTCTCCTCTGCGGTGAGGAACGGCACCAGGTTCACGGCCTGGAACACGAAGCCGACGTTGTTGCGCCGGAAGTCGGTGAGTTGCTTCGCGTTGTAGCCCGAGATGTCGTGGCCACCGACGACGACGCTTCCTTCCGTCGCGGTGAGCAGACCGCCAGCGATGGACAGCAGCGTCGTCTTGCCCGAGCCGGAGGGGCCGAGCAGCGCCACGATCTCACCGTGGTCCACCTGGACCGTGGCATGGTCGAGGGCGACGATGTCGTCGCCGCCGCTGTTGTACACCTTGCGGACGTCACGCATGTCGAGCACGGTCATGCCCGTACCTCCCTGGTGGAACTGGAGTTGATCGATGGGGCGTTCACGAGGCGGTCCCGATGGCCGAGGCCGGGTCGACCTTGGTGACCCGGCGCAGCGAGATGGCACTGCCCAGCACGGCCGCCACGAGCAGGCCGATGAACGTGGAGAGGAAGCGGGCGGGTGTCAGCTGCAGTGGCACCTCGACCGGCAGTGCTGCCGCGGCAGCGATCGACAGCAGGCTGCCGATGACGAAGGCCACGATCGCGACGAAGACCGCCTGCAGCACCACGCCCGAGAACAGTCGTTTCGTCGATGCTCCGATGGCCTTCAACACGCCGTACAGGCCCAGCCGTTCGAGGGTGAGGAGGCTGAAGAACAGACCCACCACCGCGAGCACGACGAACAGCGTCGTGTAGATGATCTGGTTGAACGTGTCGCGCTGCTGCTTCACTCCGGGGATGGCCAGCACCGCATCGTCGAGGCTGAGCGTGTGGGTGGCGCCGGCCGTCGCTGCGTCGATGGACGCAGGCAGGTCGCCCGAGCCGCGCACCACGAGCGCCTGCACGATGTCGTCAGCCACCGCGGCATCGGGTCGGTTCTGGTTCTGGACCTCGCGCCAGGTGGTGAGGTTCACCCACAGCGAGCCCTGCAACAGATAGCTCGTGTCGTCGACGAACCCGACGACGGTGATCGGCACGGACGCGGGTCCGACGAGCAGCGTGTCGCCCTTCCGAACTCCTTGATCCTCGAGACGGGTGTCCGCGATTCCCTCGAAGTCGGGCGGGGGCTCGGGAACGCCTCTGGGCGGCAATTCGTACCCGGCAACCGCGACGTCGACCAGATCTGCCTGCGCGGGCACCGTCGCGCCGAGCAGGGCGAAACCGATGCCACCGACCTCCTCGACGCCGGGCGCCGACTCGACCGCGGCGCGGTCGTCGGCAGTGATTCGGCTGCGGATGAACGAGTCGAGCGCGCTCGACGAGAACACGATGGCGTCGCCCTGCTGCGACCGGATGGCCCCGGTCGACCCGAGGTACAACCCGTCGAGCAGACCACCGAGGAACATCAGCAGTGTCGCGAGGAACGACAACACGACGGTGGCGACGATGAATCGACTCGGCCGACGGCGCATCTCCTTCAGGGGAAGACTCACACCTGCACCCCCGCACCAGTGGTGGCCGACAACGGATCGAGCTTGAGGACGCGCCGCACCGCGATGAGCGAAGTGAGCAGCGCGAGCGCCAGCACCACCAACGAGGTGACGATCACCGGCCCGATCTCGACGTGCACACCGAGGTTCTTCACACTCTGCAGCGACGCGGCGTACAACCCGAAGGCGATGACCGAACCGACCAGCGTGATGGCGACCACCTGCACGAGCAGCGACACCACCAGCGTGCTCGACTTCGCACCGATCGCGCGCAGCAGCGTGAGCGCCGACGCCTTCTGGAACGTGACGATCAGGAAGAACAGCCCGGTCACCAACGGCACCACGAGGTAGAAGAGTCCCAGGATGATCGCGAAACTGGCGCGGACGCTGCTCACGCCTGGCGCACCGTCGACGGCCTGTTGGCGGGTCAACGCTTCGACGCCGTCGACCTTGGCGTTGATCCGGTCGACCACCTCCTGGGCGGTGTGACCGGGACCCACCGACACCGCGATGGCCGAGGGCACGATGAATTCCGCGTCGGGGTTCTTCGTCTTCTTCGCCGACTCGAAGGTCGCGTAGTGCGTGAACAGCACCGGTGTCACCGAGAAGTTCGAGTTGCGTGCCAGACCGACGATGGTGACCTTCACTCCGTCGGGCATCACCTGGACGACATCGCCGATGTCGAAACCCTCGGCCCGATCCTTCTCGCTCGCGACGGCTTCGTCGTCGGCGTCGACCATTCGACCCTCGACCACGTTGGTCGGCTGTCCGGGTTGGCCGATCTCGTATCCGAAGATGACTGCGTTCTGCTGCTTGCCACCCGCGAGCACCGTGAACGTGCCTTCGCCGAGCGGCGACGCAGCCGACACACCTTCCAACTGCTGCACCTGGGCGAGTTGGTCGGGGAAGATGAACGACGCCTCGATGTTCTGGCGCGCACGGTCGCTGTAGACCAACACGTCGGCCGACTGGTTCTTCAGTGCTCCGACGAACTGGTTGATGAGGCCTCCGAGGAGCGCCTGCTGGAACAGGATGAGAAACACCAGCAGTCCCACGGCACCGGCGAGGAGCCCGAAGCGGATCTTGGCCCGCCGCATCTCGTGGTACGCCAGGAACATGGGCCTCAGGATGGCCGGTGAGCGGTGGCCAGTGCAACCACCCCGCGCGGAAAGGTCAGGCTCCGGGGTTGGCGGAGAGGTGATCGAACCGGCCGACAGGGCGGATCGCCCGGTAGGCCTCGATGACGGGCGCGAGTTCGTCTGGGGTGGCGCCGTGGATGATGACACTGTCGGCGCCGAGGTCGAACTGCCGCAACACCGCCGCAGCGCACTGCTCGGGTGTGCCCGTCGCGGCGGCAGCCAACCACTCGTCGGGGATGAGCGTCGCGACGTGTTCCAGTTCGGCGGTGGTGGCTGTGCCGTCCAGCGCACCTCGGAACCCGGCGACGAACGGATCGGCGCGGAACCGGGCCAACACCTCGGGGTCCCAGCCGTTCGTGCGGACCATCAGGTCGCCGTA
>JANMFL010000054.1:0-2131 GCA_031377945.1 Acidimicrobiaceae bacterium
CGCCGAACGAACCGAACTGCGGGCCGAGCACCAGCGGCTCGCACGAGTCGGTCGTGGCGTTGGGATCGCCGGTGACGCCGTAGGCGGGGAAGCCGCTCTTCAGCACCAACTGCGGCTTGGCACCGAAGTGATCGGGGCGCCAGAGCACGATGTCGGCCAGCTTGCCGACGTCGAGCGAGCCGATCTCGTGGCTCAACCCGTGCGCGATGGCCGGGTTGATCGTGAGCTTGGCCATGTACTGGCGCACCCGGTCGTTGTCGTGCGTGGTGGCACCATGACCGAGGTCGCGTTTGTTCTTCGCCGCGAGTTGGAACGTGCGCCGCACCGTCTCGCCGGCGCGACCCATGCCCTGTGCGTCACTTGAGGTGATGCCGATGACGCCCAGGTCGTGCAGCACGCCCTCGGCGCCCATGGTGCCGCCGCGGATGCGGTCCTTCACCATGTGGTGATCGCTGTGCGAGTGATGGTTCAGCCCGTGGGCCGAGAAGATCATCTCGTAGTGCTCGTCGAGCGCGTCGCGGCCGAACGGCAGCGTGGGGTTGGTGCTCGAGCCGATCACGTTCGGCACACCGGCCAGCTTGAGCACGTTCGGAACGTGTCCGCCACCGCACCCCTCGATGTGGAAGGCGTGGATGGTGCGCCCGGCGAGCACGCTCAGCGTGTCCTCCACACTGAGGCACTCGTTCAGCCCGTCGGTGTGCAGGGCGACCTGGACGTCGAACTGTTCGGCGACGTTCAGCGCGGTGTCGAGGGCGCGGGTGTGCGCACCCATGTCCTCGTGCACCTTGAAACCCGCGGCGCCACCCTCGACGAGCGCCTCCACCAACGGCGCTTCGTCGCTGGATGAACCGCGACCGAGGAAGCCGATGTTCACCGGCCACTGGTCGAAGCTGTTGAAGGCGTGCCGCAACGCCCACGGCGAGTTCACGCCGACTCCCCACACCGGCCCGAACTCCTGGCCGATGATGGTGGTGACGCCCGACGCGAGCGAGGACTCCATGATGCGAGGCGAGAGCAGGTGCACGTGCGTGTCGATCGCGCCGGCGGTCGCGATGAGGCCCTCGCCGCTGATGATGGTGGTCCCTGTGCCGACCACGATGTCGACGTCGTCCTGCATGTCGGGGTTGCCGGCACGGCCGACGCCGCAGATCCGCCCCTCTCGAACACCGATGCTCACCTTGCCGATACGACAGGTCGCGTCGATGATCACCACGTTCGAGATGACGATGTCGCAGGTGACCTTCACGGCCGCAGCCTTCAGCAGCAGGCCGTCGCGAGCGGTTTTGCCGAATCCGGCAAGGAACTCGTTGCCACGCTCCTGCGCGTCGTACTCGATCTGCACGACCAACCCGGTGTCGCCCAACCGGACTCGGTCGCCCACGGTGGGACCGTGGATGGCTGCGTAGTCGTCGGGCAGGATCTCGTCGGGGTGGGTGTGGCTGTGGGGAACTCCACCGTCGTCGTGGTTGTGCTCGAACTCGCCGTGCGTGTGCTTGCTCATGACCCAGCCCCCAGGTACCCCTGCGCTGCGGCGCGGGCAAGTGCGGACTCCTTCGCCCCGGGCGCGTCGAGCGGCCCGTCGACCAGTCCGGCGAAACCGATGGCGATGCGGGCGCCGCGGATGGGCACGAGCGGCGCCAGCACCGGGTTGCCGGGCTCGAAGCGCAGCGCCGCCCCGGCGGGGATGGCCAGATGCATGCCGTACGCGGCCTGGCGGTCGAACGACAGCCGCTGGTTCACCTCGAAGAAGTGGAAGTGCGAGGTGATACTGACCGGAACGTCCGAGGTGTTGGTGACACTGACGTGCACCAGACCTGGTGGAGCAACAGGGTCGCGGTCCGCCGCGAGCACCGCACCGGGTCCGTCGGGGCCGAGCCCGGCGCCTTCCCCGAAGGGGTCGCGGACCACCACCATCCGGGTGCCGTCGTCGAAGTTGGCCTCCACCTTCACCTCACGCACGATGTCGGGCACACCGGGCAGCACCTCTGCAGCAGTCAGCACGCTCGCACCGAGCGCTGCCGCTTCCATCAGTCGCGCTCCGTCGCGCGCCGCCTCGCAGACGGTGTCGGCGATGAGTGCGGTGGCTTCGGGCACGTTCAGCAGCAACCCTCTGGCGCGGCGGGCGCGTGCG
>JANMFL010000202.1:0-22919 GCA_031377945.1 Acidimicrobiaceae bacterium
CGTCGGGACGGTCGTCGGCGCGGTCGTCGGGACGGTGGTCGGCGCGGTGGTGACGGTGGTCTGGCCGGCCGCCATCGCCACGGTGGTCATCGCCACGAGCGCGACGGAGGTGGCCGCAAGGACCGCTGCGGGGCGACGGAACGACACGCCGGATCAGTCGTTGTCGAGCTTGTCGATGACTTTGTGGGCGATGTCGGCGATCTTGCCCTTCACGCCGCCCTCTTCGGCCACTTCCTCGAGCCGAGCATCCACCACGCCGAGTCGCGCACGCTCGGAATCCAGCACGCCGATGTGGCCGTCGTGGTCGATGTCGAACGCCTCCAGCTCGGCCTCGTCGGGAATGTGCGGTTCGTTGGAGCCAGGCTCGTGTGCGGTCGGCATACGGCCAGTATGGCCCGCCCCTTCCGACGGATCGGGGACCGCCGCGCAGACGGCGTAGCGTCGGCGCATGGCCATGAACTGCAAGCCCGTGCCAACGCTCGACGACCGGATCAACGACATCCGCGGCCGTACCGCCGAGATCGTCAACAACGACATCCTCCCCAACGAGCGACGACTGTGGGGGGAACGCCGCGAGGGCGAGAGCTTTCACGAACGCACCGAGATCCTCGAGCTCCGCGCCGAGATCAAGGAGAAGGTGAAGCGCGCAGGGCTGTGGGCACCGCACCTGCCGAAGGAGTACGGCGGCATGGGCCTCGACTTCCTCGCCCATGCGTACATGAACGAGGTGCTCGCGTATGCAATCGGTGCCGCCTCACTGTTCGGCGTCGTCGCCCCGAACTCGGGTAACCAGAGCATCCTCGTCAAGTACGGCACGGAGGAGCAGAAGCAGAATTGGCTGCTCCCGCTCATCGACGGCGACATGGAGTCGGGGTTCTCGATGACCGAGCCGGCCAACGCCGGCAGCGACCCACGATCGATCACCACCGCAGCCGTCGTCGAGGGTGACGAGTTCGTGATCAACGGCCACAAGTGGTTCACGTCGAACGGAATCGACGCCGACTTCTTCATCGTCATGTGCCGCGTGCAGGACAAGGATGCCACCGATCCGCGGAGTGGCCCGATGGTGCAGATCATCGTGCCCACCGCCACCAACGGCGTGAACATCGTGCGTGGCATCGGCGTGTGGGGGCGCAAGGAGAGCGACCACTGCGAAGTGAAGTACGAGAACGTGCGCGTCCCCGTCGCCAACGCGCTCGGACGTGTCGGCGAGGGCCACCAGGCGGCGCAGGACCGCCTCGGAGCGGGACGCATCTTCCACTGCATGAACAGCATCGGCCAGATGTGGCGGGCCTTCGACATGATGGTCGACCGCTCGATGCACCGCGAGGTGCACGGTGGTCTGCTGGCCGACAAGCAGTTCACCCAGGGCGCCATCGCCGACAGCTACATCGACATCCAGACCGCGCGGTTGTTCACCATCCACGCTGCCGAGAAGATCGACCAGGGTCTGCAGGCCGCGCGCACCGACATCTCGGCCATCAAGGTCTACGTGCCCTCCGCGTACTCGCGCGTCGTCGATCGCGCCATTCAGATCTGGGGCGCCGCCGGTGTGAGCAACGACCTCCCGCTGTGGGGCATGTACCAGGGGGCACGCACATTGCGCATCGCCGACGGCCCCGACGAGGTGCACAAGATCCTCATCGCCAAGAACGTGCTGGGTCAGTACGCCCACGGCGAGGGCTGGGACTTCGGCAACTGACCGGGTGATGCACCAGGAACTTAAGTTCCTGGTGAACGGCCGGAACGGCCGTCAGGCGGTCAGGCGGTCAGGCGGTCAGGGCCGACTTGACCTTGGCCGCGATGGCCGCGCCGTCGGCGGTGGGGCCGGCCTTGCCGCGCACGGCCGACACGACCCGACCCATGGCTTTCATCCCCGTTGCACCATCGGCTGCGGCGGCCGCGATCTCGGCGGCGATGATGCCGTCGAGCGCGTCGTCGTCGAGCGCGGCGGGCAGATAGGCCTCGAGCACCGCCGCCTCGGCGCGCTCTCGTTCGGTCTTGTCGGGACTGCCGGCGGTGACGAACGCATCGGCCGTCTCGTGGTGTTGTCGAACCTCGACCGCGAGGACGGCGAGCACCTGCTCGTCGGTGAGCACCATCTGCTCGGCGCCGGCGGTCTCGGCCACGGCGATCGCGGACAACGCCTGGCGCAGTGCCGACAGCGCCACCTCGTCGCGCGCCTTCATCGCGACGGTCAACGCAGCCTGCATTCGGTCCTTCACGCGCTCGCTCATGGCGTCAAGGGTACGCGGTGCGCCAGTATCACCCACTGTGAACACGTTGCTGGGTGCCGTGGGCGATCTCGTCGAGGACGTCGTCGTCCATCTGCTCGAACCGGTCAACGTCGCCAGTGACACCCGGTCCGTGGTCACCCGCCGACGCGGTGGGAGCGCCGCGAACATGGTGGAGGCCGCGTGTCGAGCAGGCGGTCGCGCTCGTTTCATCGGTCAGGTGGGCAACGATCCTGCGGGTCGATGGCTCACCGAGCAACTCGAATCCGTCGGCGCCGACGTGGTCGTTCGCTGGCGTGGACGCACCGGCACCATCGTGGTGTTGGTCGACCCGAGTGGCGAACGCACGATGCTGGCCGACCGCGCCGCCTGTGTCGAGCTCTCGGACCCTGACCCGACGTGGCTCGACGGGCTGCACACCCTGCACATCCCGTACTACTCGCTCGTGGGAGAGCCGTTGGCGTCGACCACGCGCACGCTCGCCCACTGGGCCAACGAGCGTGGGATCAGGGTGTCGGTCGACGCGTCGTCGGCCGCGCTGCTCGAGCACGACGGGCCCGACGCCGCCATTCGACGAATCGCCTCCCTGAATCCCGACCTCGTGATCGCCAACGAACTCGAGGCGCAGGTGTTGGGTGCCGGATTGCATCCCGACGACCTCGGCGGCGCGGCGGTGATCGTCAAGCACGGTCCACGTCCGGCCGTGCTCGTGCAGTCGGACCGACCGTCGGTCGAGGTTCCGGGCGTGGCGATCGACGAGGTGCGCGACACCACCGGGGCCGGCGACGCGTTCGCCGCGGGATTGCTCCTCGCACTCGCCGACGGAGGCGGACTCGCCGCCGCCACCGCCCATGGTCACGAGGTGGCGGCAGCGTTCCTGCGTGGTCGATAGGCCATCACGACCGCGACCACCAACGTGACGACCACGATCGCGACGCCGACCGACGTGGCGACGTTGGGTGTGAAGCCCTCCTGCCCTGGGCTGCCACCGGCGAAGACCCAGGGAAGGTCGCCCGCCTCGAGCATCGCCGTCACCCACTGCCATACGCCGATACCGACGGCGCCGAGCACCATGCCCACACCCCACTTGGAACCGGCGATGAAGCCGAGGTAGATGCCGATCAGCAGGAGCACGAGCACGAGGAGGCGCAACCACGTCGTGATCGGCGGAACCGCGTCGTGGGTGATGCCGAACTCGAGGAACAGTCGGCCCTTCCAGAACCGCGCCGGACCGAGCCCACGGTCGCTGGTGAAGTTGTCGGCGAACGTGGCTCCCTTCGTCGGCAGCATCGGTCCGATCACCAGCACCAGCCCACCGATCAGTCCGAACGCGCCGACCGCAGGGTGCAACGAAGGTTCACCGTCGTCGCCCGCACCTGCCAAGGCCACTGCGAACACGACGCCGCCCAGCACCGCTGCCGCCGCCGCCATCCAGAAACCGACGTCGAGGGTGGTGGAGAGCGTGTACGTGAGACTGCTCTCCCGAAAGCCCTGTTTGAGCGTGTCGATCACCGACCAGGTGTCGCCCACGAGCCACGCCATGAAGCCGGCCAGCGCGAGGCCGGCGCCACCGGCCAACCCCGTGCCGAAACGTCGCCCACTCATGCCGATGGCCGCTCCGGCGATGAGCAGCACTGCGGCGATGATCGTGCCCACACGAGCGTTCGTGGAGATGCCGTTCAGCCCGACTCGCACACTTGCGTTCACATCACCGCTGACCCGGTATCGGAAGTTGGTGAGGAACGCCGACGTCACCGCGATCGACGCCGTCGCGATGGCCAGCAGCAGCATCGTGGCCCGCAATGGAACCTCGCGCGGTGGCGGGGCCGCCGCGACGAACGATGCCTCCTCGGTGATGCGCGGCACTGCGTCGGTGGTGTCCGCGAAGTCGGCCGCTCCGGCCTCCCACGCCACCCCGAGTTGCTCCTGGGTGGGCGTCGTCTGCTCGACCACCTGGAAGCGGCGGGTGTCGAACATCTCGTCGAACTCGGGGCTGCCGACAGGAGGGATCTCACCAGCGGGGACCGCGATGGCGGCCTCGGCGTTGGGCGTCGGAGTGGGCGCCGTCGTCGGCACGTCGGTGGTGGGGGGCGGGAACATCGCTCCGGGTGAGACCGGAGCGTTGCTGAGTGCCGTGCCGCACGCGTTGCAGAACCGCTGCTGCGGTTCGGTGGCGACTCCACACGATGGACAGAACATGCGACACCCCCGGACGGAAGGCGGCCATTGGATCCCGACGGGTGCCGGTCACTTGACCGGCATCACTCTGCCAGATCGTCGGTACGCCAGGCGGTCGCGGGTGCGCCCAACTGGGCGAAGCGTTCCGCCATGCGAGCCAACAGGAAGTCTTCGAACTCCGCCGCGGGCAAGGCCGTCGAGTACAGGTGGCCCTGTTGGCGTACACAACCGAGCGCGATGAGCGCATCGGCCTGTGCGCCGGTCTCCACACCGTCGGCCGTCACGGCCAGGCCGATCTCGCGGACGAGGGCGATGATCGAGCGAACGATCGCGCGGTCGTGCGGATGCGCTCCGATGGTGTCGATCGAGAGGCGGTCGATACGGACCTCGTCGAGCGGGAGGCGACGCAACAGGCTGAGCGACGAGACGCCGCGGGCGAAATCGTCGAGGCAGACCCGGCCACCGCGGGCACGGAAGCCGGCGAGGTTGGCTGCGGCGCCGCCGAGGTCGCCGGTGACGGCGCCCTCGTGCACGTCGATGGTGATCACCCGCGGGTCCAGATCGTGCAGCATCGTCGCCACAGCGTCCTGCTGCCAGCGGGTGTCGGCGTGACCGGACGCGAGGTTGATACGGAAGCGGAAGTCGTCGGGCAGACCCAGCATCGTCAACCGACGCATGTGTGGTCGAGCGCTGTTGATGACCCGATCGGTGATGCGATCCATCAGCGCAGCGGACTGGGCGAAGCCGATGAACTCCTGCGCAGGAATGACCAGACCGTTGCGCCGCACCCAACGGGCGAGCAGCTCGGCACCCACCACTTCACCGGTCGTCGCATCGATCTCGGGTTGGAAGAAGGCGATGATCTCGCCCTCGTCGATCGCTCGGCGCAGGGCCTGCTCACCCTCCAGCCGGCGCAGCAGCTCGTCCTGCATGGAGGTGTTGAACAGCTCGACGCGGTTCCTGCCGCCGGCCTTCGCCCGGTACAGCGCTGCGTTCGCGTGACGCAACAGTTCGCTCGCGGTCGTGCCGTGATCGGGTCCCACGGCCACACCGATGCTCACCGACGACGGCATCTCGCGACCTTCCGCGTAGACGGGCTGGGCGAGTACGCCGACCAGTCGGTTGGCCACCGCGGCGGCCGCGGTCATGTTCAGTCCGGGCATCAGCACGACGAACTCGTCACCACCCATGCGACCGGCGACCGAGCCGGGCTCCAGGCTGCGCAGCAACCGGTCGGCGATGATCGTGATGAACCGGTCGCCACCTCGATGACCGAGCGCATCGTTGACGGCCTTGAAACGGTCCAGGTCGCAGAACAGCAGACCGATCGGACGGTCGGGCGTCGCCTCGCTCATCACCTGTTCCAGCAGTTCCAGCGTGCCCCGTCGGTTGTACAGCGTGGTGAGCGGGTCGTGTGTGGCCTGGTGGGCAAGACGGGTGTTGTTCATCGCCATCTGAGCGTTCACCGCGGTCAGTTCGCCGCGCTCGTGCGCCAGGTCGCGCACCAGTCGTTCGCTGCGCCACGAGAGACGGATGGACTCGACGGTGTTCCGGCTGACGACGTGATGCAGCACCATCAGTCCGGCGGTGAAGCAGATGGCGAGGAATCCGAGGCCACGAAGCCGGCTGTTCGTCGAGGACAGCAGCGTGAAGGTGGTGAGTCCCATCAGCGGCAGGACGAAGGCGAGGTACATGTCGCGGCGACCCATGGTCACCATGCAGCCCACTGCGCTCGCCACTGCGGGGAACAGCGTGAACACGAGCACCAGGTCGATGTCGACGCCACCCGACACCACCCACGGGCACATGCCGAACACGATGCCGAGCGACACCAGTGACGCCCCGATGAGCACCACTGTCGTCCGTGGTGTCGAACGAAGGTCGGTGCGCAGGTAGTACCGGTAGAGCGCGAGGAACAGGATCGCAGTGCTGGCGACCGCGGCGATCGACCACCATCCGAACCGCGAGTCGGAGATCGAATCACGCAGCAGTGTGCTGGTCAGCAACACGAACGGCAGCAACAGGAACGGTGCCGGCGTGAGGTTCGTGGTGACGATCTCGAGCGCGCGTTCGCGGACGAACGACCGAGGTGCGTCCTCCACTGCTGCTCGCGCCAGATCCGGCATGCACGTCCTTTTTCGCTCACGTGCGCCAGGTCGGGCGCACGTGTTCCTTCTTCTTCGGCACGTCATGCCGAGAACTTGACGTCCTCATGAAGGTCGGCATCGGAGATACTGAAGCCCTGATGCGTGGCCGTTTCGCCCCCTCACCCACAGGTGTGCTGCACCTCGGCAACCTCCGCACGGCGCTGGTGAGCTGGTTGCACGTGCGCGCGGAGCGTGGTGAATGGTGGGTCCGGATGGAGGACCTCGACCGGGTCACTGCATCGAGCGACCACGAGCGGTCCCAACTGGCGGACCTCGCCGCGCTCGGCATGACGCCGGATGGTGCGGTCGTGCGGCAATCCGAACGCTTCGACCGCTACGAGGCCGCGATCGACACGCTGCGCGCGCAGGGACGTGTGTACGAATGCTTCTGTACCCGCCGCGAGATCCGTGAGGCCACGCGGGCGCCTCACGGCGAACTGCCCGACGGCGCCTACCCGGGCACCTGCCGCGACCTGTCGGCCGAACAGATCGCTCACCGGCAGAAGAACGGACGCCAGCCCGCGTTGCGGCTGCGCTCGGACGGCGAACGGTTCTTCATCGACGACCTGGTGGCCGGACCGTTCGAAGGTGGCGTCGACGATGTCGTACTGCGGCGCAACGACGGCGTCCCTGCGTACAACCTCGCCGTCGTCGTCGACGACGCGCTGCAGGGGATCACGCACGTCGTGCGCGGCGACGACCTGCTGGCGAGCACACCGCGACAACGGCTGTTGCAGGAACTGCTCGGGTTGACGGTGCCGACGTACGCACACGTGCCGCTGGTGCTGGCTCCCGACGGCAGCCGGTTGGCGAAGCGTCACGGCGCCGTCACACTCGACGACCTCGCCACCCGCGGCGTCGGTGTTGCCCAGGTGCTGGCGCGCCTAGGTGCCAGCCTGGGCCTCTGCGCCGCCGACGACGACGTGCGCGCCGACGACCTGGTCGAGCGATTCGCCATCGAACGCGTGCCCACCGCGCCGTGGTCGCTGTCGGCCGACGATCTCTGACACGATCGCGTCGTGTCCGACCACGAGCCCGCTCCGTCCGCTCCGTCCGCTCCGCCCTTCGACGACCTGCAGCAGATTCTGGGGTATCGAGGTGCGGCGGACCCGCGCGAGGGTCTCACCGAGTTGGGCCCGGAGATCTTCGTCGTGCCGTTCTGGACCCCGTCGTTCTGCGCCACCGTCATCCGCGCCGCCGAGGCGGTGGGTGCGTTCCAGCCGCAACCCCACGACCCGGTCCCGGGCCACGAGGTGTCGTTGGCGATCATCAGCCCCCGGCTGTTCGAGGCGGTCGAGGTGGACCTCGGCGTTCGCATCTGGCCGCAGCTGCAGTCCGTGTGGCCGTACATCGACTACCACGGCCTGCGCGACGTGTTCGTCATCAAGTACGCCCTCGGCGAGCAGGAAGCACTGCGCATGCACCACGACGTCGCCCAGGTGTCGGCCTCGCTGAAGTTGAACGAGGGGTACGACGGCGCGGTGCTCGACTTCCCGCGGCAGGGCGTCGACAACTCGCAGGTGCCGGTCGGCGAGTTGGTCGTGTGGCCGTCGATGGTGACGCATCCGCACCAGGCGACGCCCCTCCAGCAGGGCGTCAAGTACGGCCTGACCGTGTGGTTCGAGCTGCCGACTTTCTGAGGACCGCAGGGTCTAGCCTGATGGCGAACGTTCGCCGATCGCCAGGGACCCCTCACCCATGATCCACCAACGAAGCCGCCTTCTCCTGCTCGCGCTGCCGGTCGTCTTGGCGACCCTCGCGTCTGCCTGCTCGTCCACGTCGAATGCCGCCAACACGGCACCCACGACGGAGACCACCGAGGCGACCACCACCGTTCCCACGACGGTCGCCCCCACCACCACCACCGAGGCCCCCACCACCACTGCGGCGCCCACCACGACCGAGGTCCCCACCACCACTGCGGCGCCCACCACCACGTTGCCCAAGAACGTCGAGGTCGTCGGCGTGTTCACTGGCGACATCCAGGCGGTCGGCGGCAAGAGCGGTGAGGCCACCAAGGTCGTGCAGCAGCGCCTGGAACAGCTCGGCTTCTGGACCGGTGGCGCAGACGGCCAGTACGGCTTCGCCACCACGCAGGCGGTCATGGCCTTCCAGAAGTACATCGGCATCGCGACCAGCGGCAAGGTCGATGCCGACACCGCCGCGTACCTGAAGAACTTCGGCGAGCGCGCCCATGGCTCGTCCGACAGCGGCACGCTCGTCGAGGTCGACAAGACCAAGCAGTTGCTGTTCATCGTCAAGGACGGCAAGACGGTCTGGACGTTCAACACGTCCACCGGCAGTGGCATCCCCTACGAGGCCACGAACAAGAAGGATCCCACCAAGATCGAGAAGGGCGACGCCGTCACCCCCAACGGTCTGTGGAAGACGAACCGTGAGCGGCCGGAAGGATGGTGGGAGGGCGACCTCGGCAAGATCTACCGGCCGAAGTACTTCCGTGGTGGTGTCGCCATCCACGGCATGACCAGTGTGCCGGATTACCCGGCGTCGCACGGTTGCGTGCGGCTCAGCACCCAGGCGATGGACTTCATCTGGGAGTCCGAGGCAGTGCCGCTGGGCACGCCCGTCTGGGTCCACGGGGGCTGAGCTGTGCTCCCGCACGTCGGTGCGCTTCGCCCCTGGGCCGACCCCGAGGTCGTGTCGATGGGGCGCCTGCCGATGCACGTGCCGTTGCCGATCGACGCCGACGCACGTCGGTCGCTCGACGGCTTGTGGCGGTTCCGGTTGTTCGACTCGCCCGACGCGGTGCCCGCCGCTGCGGTGACCGGGCCCACCCCTGCCAAGGGCCGCGCCGTTGCGGTTCCCGGCAACTGGACCGTGCAGGACACCGGCGACCACCCGCACTACACGAACGTGCAGATGCCGTTCCCCGGTCCGCCGCCACGCCTGCCCGAGCGCAACCCCACGGGTGTGTACCGGCGCTCGTTCGTCACCGGCAGCGGGTGGAAGTCGCATCGCGTCGTGCTCCACGTCGGTGGCGCCGAGAGCGTGCACATCGTGTACCTCAACGGTTCGTTCGTGGGCTACGGCACCGACAGCCGCCTGCCCAGCGAGTACGACATCACCGACCTCGTCCAATCGGGCGAGAACCACCTGGCCATCGTCGTCGTGCGGTGGAGCGCCCAGAGCTACGTCGAAGATCAGGACCAGTGGTGGATGGCAGGTCTGCACCGCAACGTGTGGATCGAAGCGCGCACCCCGGTCAGCATCGGCGACGTCGTGTGCAACGCCGACCTCCGCCTGGACGACGGCACGGGCGACCTGCGCGTGTTCACCACCGCTCGCTTCGCGGCCGCGCCGACCAAGGGCCACTCCACCCGCGTCACGCTCACCTCGCCCGACGGCAAGCGCATCGGCAAGCCGTCGGTGCAGCCGGTGCCGCACCAGCACGAGCGCCCGTACGTGTTCCGCGGCTTCACCGCCGAGCATGCGTTCCGCGTGCCCAGGGTCCAGGCCTGGTCGGCCGAGTCGCCGACGCGCTACCGGGTCGACGTCGAACTGCTGTCGCCCGACGGCACGGTGCTCGAGGCCACGCACCAGCTCGTCGGCTTCACACATGTCGAGGTGCGCGACCGCCAACTGCTCGTGAACGGCCAGCCGGTGTGGATCTTCGGCGTCAACCGTCACGACCACCACCCCGAGCGGGGCAAGGCCGTCACCGCGGCCGACATGCGCGCCGACCTGCTGACGATGCGCCGCCACAACATCACGGCGGTGCGCACGTCGCACTACCCGAACGACTCGACGTTCCTCGACCTGTGCGACGAACTGGGCATGTACGTGATCGACGAGGCCAACATCGAGAGCCACGCGTACAACACGTCGCTGTGCGACGACCCGCGCTGGCGCAGCTCGTGGCTCGAACGCGGCGCGCGCATGGTGCAGCGCGACCGCAACCACCCCAGCGTCATCCTCTGGAGCCTCGGCAACGAGAGCGGCTACGGCGCCAACCACGACGCGCTCGCCGGTTGGATTCGTCGTGCCGATCCGTCACGGCCGCTGCACTACGAGGGCGCCGTCTTCCACGATGGTTGGGTCGACGGCGGTCTGCCCGCCAGCGACATCGTCTGCCCGATGTACGCCACCATCGACGCCATCCGCGCCTACGGCACCGATGGCCTCGGCACCCGGCCGCTCATCCTCTGCGAGTACAGCCACGCGATGGGCAACAGCAACGGCTCGCTCGCCGACTACTGGGACGTCATCACCTCCACGCCGGGCCTGCAGGGCGGGTTTCTGTGGGAGTGGAAGGACCACGGCATCCGCCAGGTGCTGCCCGACGGCTCCGTGCGTCTCGCGTACGGCGGCCAGTTCGGCGACAAGCCCAACGACTGCAACTTCGTCGCCGACGGTCTGGTGGGCAGCTACGGCGAACCGCATCCGGCGATGCGCGAGGTGGCGTGGGTGTACCGCCCCGTCACGGTCGCCGCGGGCCGCCGCAAGGGCACGCTGCGGGTGAGCAACCGACAGTCGTTCACCGACCTGCGCGGGTTGCGCGGCGAGTGGGAGTTGCTCGTCGACGGCGCGGTCGCCCGACGCGGCGTGGTGAAGTTGCCGGCCGTCGCCCCGCTCTCGTCCATCGAGGTCCCGCTGCCGTGCTCCGTGCCGGAGTCGGGTGAGGCGCACCTCACCGTCCGCTGGTACAGCAAGGCCGAGCAGTGGTTCGCACCCGCCGGTCATCTGGTCGCATGGGACCAGATCGAGCTGCGCGCCGTTCGCAACCGCGTCGCCCCCATCGGCGACAGCGAGGGTGGGGCCACAGCCATCGACCGGCTGCTGGTCAGCCCTGTCGAGCTGTCGCTGTGGCGAGCCGCCACCGACAACGACGGCTTCAAGCTCATGCCCGAGCTACGCGAACGCATTCGCGTCGGCGGCCGAGCGCTCGGCGAGTGGCTCGCAGCCGGCGTCGATCGCCTGCCGGCGGATTCCCTGGTCGATCACCGCGTCGATCGCCGCGAAGTCGACGGCGGCATCGAGTATCACCACACCGTCGTCGTGCCGCAGTCACTGACCGACCTGCCCCGCGTCGGCGTCACGTTCGCGGTGCCCGGCCGATTCAGCGAGGTCCGCTGGTTCGGACGTGGGCCGCACGAGAACTACCCCGACCGCAACCGCGGTGCGGTGCTGGGCACCTGGCAGCAGGCCCCCGACGACTCGCCGTACCTGGTGCCGCAGGAGTTCGGGCTGCGCACCGACTGCCGTTGGTTCGAACTGGTCGACCCGAAGAAGGGTGAGGCGCTGCGCATCGACGTGCTGCAGCCCGCCGCGCTGCACTGCTCGGCCACCCACTTCACCGCCGCCGACCTGTACGCCGCGTCCACTGCCACCGAGCTCACGCCGCGCAAGGAACTGATCGTCCACCTCGACGTCGCCCATCGCGGCATCGGCACTGCCAGCTGCGGTCCCGACGTGCTCCCCCGGTACCGCATCGCCCCCGGCACCTACCGCTTCGCCTACCGCCTCAGCGTGTACTGACCCGGCCCCTTCCGCGCGAACTTAAGTTCCTGGTGAACGAGCCCGACCATCAATCGGTGGCGCGGCGGACACGCAGGGCGCGGTCGTCGGCGTTGCGGCACTGACCGGTCTCGAGGTCGAACCGCCAGCCGTGCAGGGTGCACACCAGTTCGTTGCCCTCGACTTCGCCGAACACGCTGAGGTCGGCTTCGCGATGCGGGCACGCACGCTGCACGATCCAGTCGCCGAGGCGGATGTCTTCGTCGGCCATGCCACCGCGGTCGGGGTCGAGCTTGCGCAGCGCCTCGCTCTCGGTGCGACGCATGCGCTCGACGTCGAGCGACTTGAAGAAGTTGTAGACGTACTCGTTGTACTGGCCTTTGCGCCACGCGCTGAAGCGGCACGACAGGAACAACGCGTTGCTCCAGTCGTTGGCCTTCGATGCGACGACGGTCTCGACCAGTTCTCGCTGCACCTTGAACCAGAAGCCGTGCTCCTCGCCACGCCATTCACGGACGACTCGATGGGGGAAGTCGAGGGCGATGGCGAGGTCGCCGGCGTGGAACACGACGATGTCGCCGATGGCGTCGCACACCGTCGGACCCATCGCCATGAGCGGCTCGAACCAGGCCTTCACCGTCTGCAGCAGATCGGGGGTCGGCGCGAGCCACCCGGCCTTCATCTTGTCGAGCCACGGCAACCAGTCGGCCTGGTAGGCCTCGAGGTAGGCGCGCTTGTGGGCGAAGATGTCGTCGACCTCGGCCTGCGACATCGGGTGCGTGAGCCGGAATTCGCCGTCGGTGCCGAACTCGATCTCGGTGCCGGGGACGGCCAGGATGCCCCGGTGCTCGGCCGCGGCGAGCATGGTCATGAAACTGATCTGGTCGGGGAAGACGCTCAGCTCGTCGCCGTCGATGACGTTGAACTGGAACAGGTCCGGGTCCAAGAACGCGGGCGGACCGGCGCTGGGGACAACGGCACGAGCGCCGATGGTCTCGACGTACCGCATCGCCCGGGCGAACTGGCTGTCGACCTTCGCGTCGATGAGTTCGCGCATGCGTTCGGGCGTCTCCTGGTACACCATCGGGTACCAGATGGCACCCGAGTACTGCAGCCAATGCAGGTCGACCGGGCCGTGGTTGCGCAACTCGAGCAGGTCGTTGGTGCGGCAGTCGTTCTGGTTGACCAGACGGCCGGTGCCATCGCCGATGACGATCGCGCTGTCGCCGCCGGGCCCGTCGGTGATGGACGTCTCGACGTGGATGGCGATCTTCAGGTTCGGCCCGAGGGCCAACTCCTCACCGTCGACCGTGCGGACGATGTTGTAGAAGCCGAAGCCGCGCAGGATGCGCTCGAGTTCACGAGTCGGATACCCAGGGATGAGGACCGTGGTGTCCTTGTTCATCCGTTCGCGCAGGAACTCCTCGTCGAGGTGGTCGGCGTGGATGTGCGAGATGTACAGGTACGTGGGGTTGCAGATGCGCTCCAGCAGCTCGGGTGAGAGCTGATCGTTCCTCGGGAACACGAACCACGAACCATGGAACTGCGGGAGGAACCATGGGTCGCAGACGATGGACCCGTCCACCGTGTCGACGAGGATCCCGGCGTGTCCGATCGAGGTGGCGCGCATGAGGCGAGGTTACCCAGGCGTCAGGGGTGCAGCCCAGGGCCCCTTGTCACGACGTGTGCACCAGGAACTTAAGTTCGCGGTGATGGTCAGGCGACGGGAGGGTCGGTGTACTGCTGGCCGGCGCGCGAGACGTGCTCGGTCCAGGTGTTGCCGTCCCAGTAGCGCAACTCGAAACGACCGGCCGGGTCGGCGTACCACCCAGCGGGGACGGCCGGCGTTGCCGCAGCGGCAGGCTGGGCTACGGGCTGGTAGCTCTGCTGCGCGGCAGGCTGGTAGCTGTTGGTGTCGCTGATGGGCGCCATGGACGTGGCCGCCGGTGTGGGGTCGACGGCCGGCGATGCGGCCTCGGGAGCGACCGCCCAACCGGCGGGCTCGGCCACGGCCGGAGCGGGCTCGGCGGCCGCAGCGACAGCAGTGGCACCCAGAATGGTCGGGGCGAACGCACTGGTGGTCTCGGCCACGGGCTCGGCGGCCGACTCGACGACGACAGCGGCGGGCGCCTCGGTTGCGGCACCCGCGTCGCGCACCAGGAATGCGGTGACGTCGCCTCCGGTGGGCACGATGCTGACGACGGACCAACCCTCACCCGACTTCTCGGTGAGCTTGGCCGCGAGCGCGGCGGGGTCGTAGGAAGAAGCGCTGACGGAAGAGAATTCCTGCATGGGGCCGAAGAGTAGCGCGCCGGTCCGGACGGATTCGTCGGCCTTCAGCCGAACTTCAGCGAATCGTCGCCGAACGGTCGCCGAAATCGGCGAGTGTCAACTGGGCAGCACGAGGGCGTGCACGTCGCCATCGGCCGGCGGGCCGTCGTACACCAGGCCACCGTCGCGGAGGGCGAGCAACCGGCCGACCCGGCCGACGAAGGCCAATTCGTGTGTGGCGACGAGCAGCGTTGCACCGGCCGCGGCGGCCTCGTCGAGCAGTGCAAGGAGGGTGTCCTTGCCGTTCGAGTCGAGCCCCACGAACGGCTCGTCCACGAGCAGCACGTCGAACGGGCGCACCATGCCCAGCGCGATGGCGGCCTTCTGCCGCAGCCCACGGCTGAACGTGGTGGGGATGTCGCCGCGACGATCGCCGAGGTTCAACCGGGTCAGCAGTTCCTCCGCCTTGGCCTGCCACGCAGCAACGCCGTGCAGGCGACCGACGTACTCGAGGTGCTCCCAGAGCGACAGGTCGTCGTAGAACGTCGGCGTGTCGCTGAGCCAGCTGAGCGACCGGCGAGCCTCGATCGAGCCGGAGCGGTGTCCCATGATCAGCACCTCGCCGGCGGTGGGGTCCAGCAAGCCGGCCGCCATGCGCAACAGCGTGGTCTTTCCGCTGCCGTTGTGGCCGACGAGCGCGATGTGCTGGCCCTCGGGGACGACGAGGTCGAGCGACTCGAGCGCCGGTCGGTCGCCGTAGTCCTTCATCAGGCCATGGGTGCTGAGGGCGGCGGTCATGCCGAGCTCCTTTGCTGCGCGGTGTAGTTCCTGCCCTCGTCCATGAACGACTTGATCTTCCGGCGCAGGCGGTCGCGGAGACGAACCCACTGGAAGACCAGGACGACCACGAGGAGCGCACCGACGGCACCGCGTACGGCGGCACCGACGGTGGAGTCGCCCAACTCGAGTGCGGATCGGGGGAGGAGAACGGTGCACGTCGTGAGCATGCTGACGACGATGGGCCAGGCCAGGCGCAGGAACGTCGTGAATCCCACCATCTCGGGCGGCATGAACGTCTGCTGGGTGACGGCGCTGCTGGGGTCGGGCATGTCGCGCACGATGCTGACCACACCACCGCACGCTGCACCGAGCAGCGTGGGCGCGCCCAGGATGAGGGCCGGAGCGAGTGCGTCGCTCGCCGCGCCCAGGGTGAGCCAGGCGGCGATGCCGGCGATGAAGCCGAAGGGGATGAGCGCCGTCGCGGGCGCCAGCAGATGACGGGCCATCAGCTCGCCGCGCTCGACGGGAAGCGCGTCGGCGCGGTCGGCCTGGTCGACCTCCTGCGAGAGCGGTTCCATGATCTCGAGCCCGAGGACGAAACCGAGGATCGCGGTACCCAGGAACGCCGGCGTGGTGCCGCGCACCACCATGCCCTGCAGCACGCCCATGCCGGCGGCGATGGCGGCCATGCGCACCAACCGCGGCACCGGGAAGCGCAGCAGCCCGTGCCACCCACGCCGCCAGGTACTGCTCGTGAGGCCCAGTCCGCCACCGGAGGTGGGCACTCTGAAGTACGGCCGGCGGCGGGCTTGCTCCTGGTTCAGTTGGCGCCGTAGCAGGATGACCGTGCGCAGGTCCTGCATGGTGACGGCGAACCGCAACTGGGCGACCAGTGCACTCCGGCGGGCGAGCGCGTCGAGCGAGATGCGCCGGAGCAGCGCGAACCCTGCAACGAGCGCAGCGACGGTGACCACGAGGGCCACCACGTCGATCGGTCGGACTCGCCAGCCCCAGAAGGCAAGGCTGCCGGCCAGGTTGGCCGGGCCGGGGAAGTCGTACGCGATGGCCAGTGACTGCACCGCGATGACCACGAGACCGAGGAACGTGGCCACCCAGCGCGGCACACGCAGCACGTGGGCCAGCAGCGCGGTGCCCACCCACAACGCCGCGAGGTTGGCGCCGAACATCGCACCCGACGCGAACCAGGCGAGCACCGAACCGGGGAGACGACGCCCCGCCAACTGTCCGACCACGCCGCCGGCGAGGGCACCGCTGAACATCGCGCTGCGCAGCCGCTGACCGGCGGGTCGGAGCAGGGCACGCAGTCGGTCGACCGGGGCGAGCATCACGACCGCTACGTCGGCGGCCTCGAGCGCGATGGGGCCACCCTGGGCGCCACCGCGAATGCCCGCCATGAAGGCGACGGCCACGAACAGGCCGAGGATCGTCGGACCGTGGTGCAGCACGTCGGCCGCGACCGAATCACTCACGAGCTCGTCCTTGATCGAGCTGCTGATCCACAGCACCAGTCCCCCGCCGATGCCGCCGAACAGATAGACGCGGTAGGCGGCGTCGAACCAGTCGAGGTTGCCCAAGCGGTGAAGTTGGCGGGTGCGGCGCAGGTCGCGCAGCGCGCCCAGCCCCGTGGCGTCACTCATCGGACGACGACCGGCTGGGGCCGAGCTCGGCCGGACGATCGGGGTCGGACGACCAGCCCGACCAACTGGCGACGTAGAGCCGCGGCGGCGTGAGCCCGGCACGCTCCATCGCCAGCACATTCATGCAGGCACTCACACCGGAGCCGCAGTAAGCGACGGTGCCGTCGCCGGCACCCAACGATGCGAAGTGCTGGCGCAGCGCGTCGGGAGAGCGGAAACGACCGTCGGCGTCGAGCACCGCGGCCCACGGCGCGTTGCGCGCGCCGGGAATGTGACCGGGGCGCGGGTCGATCTGGGCGACCTCGCCGGTGAACCGCTCGGCGGCGCGGGCGTCGATGACCGCGCCTCCCGCCGCCGCGCGGGCGAGCGCGTCGTCGGCGCTGGCCAAGCGGTCGGCGGGCCAGGGTACGGATGAGAACTCGGCGGGCACGACCAACCGTGCGGGACCGGATTCGGTCGGGCGACCCTCTGCAATCCAGGTGGTCAGGCCGCCGTCGAGCACGGCGGCGTCGCGACCGAGCATCCGCAGCATCGTCACGAACCGACCGGCGGTCATGCCGCCGTTGTCGTCGTAGGCCACGACGAGGGTGTCGTCGCCGATGCCGAGCGCACCCATCGCCGCGGCGAAGGCCGTGGGATCGGGCAGCGGGTGACGGCCTTCGGACGGCGGTCGATCGTGCGCCGCCAGCGCGACCTCGAGATCCACCCATACGGCATCCGGGAGGTGAACTTCTCGGAACGCTGCGGCGCCGTCGCGTCCGTCGAGATACCACCGGACATCGGCGCGGACGGCGTCGGGGTGGCTGTCGAGGAAGGCGGCGTCGACCACCGGAGGAATCACGCCGAGCATCCTGCCATTGGTTTTCGCGCGTTCCGCGTCAGAATGGGTGAATGTCCGACCAGATGCTGCACGACATCGCAGCCGTGCTGGCCATCATCGCCGCGGTGGGAGTCGTCGCGATGATCCTGGCCCGGCTCATCGCCTCCGTCCCCACCGTGCGTTTCCTCGACGTCCTGTACCGGTTCCAACTCCCGCTCCTGGCGCTCGTCGCCGTCACGGCAACGCTCGGCAGCCTCACGTTCAGCGAGCACTTCGGATGGAACCCCTGCCGCTTCTGCTGGTACCAGCGCACGATGATGTTCCCGTTGGCGGTCATCCTCCTCATCGCCGCCGTCCGCAAGGACCGCGCCATCAAGTGGTACGCCACGGCGCTGGCCACCATCGGCATCCTGATCAGCGGCTACCACATCCTCATCGAACGTGGCGTCATCGGCGAGTCCGCCGAGTGCAAGGCCACCGCACCCTGTGCGATCCCCTACAAGATCTCTTTCGGCAGCCGCGACGAGCTCACCCTGGGCCCGACCGGCTTCCCCTCGATCACCCTGGCCGTGATGGCGTTCTGCGGTTTTGCCGCCATCCTGGCCCTGTTGCTCCTTCCCGAACCTTTGGAGGCTGAAGAAGATGGCGAACCGGCAGCGAGCTGAGGCTCGTCGCAAAGCGGCTGCGAAAGCGGCCAACGGCGGCAGTGGATCCAAGACCTGGATGTGGGTCACCATCGCGGTGGTCGTGGTCGCGGCGATCGTCGGAGTGGTCATCGCCACCGGCGGCGACGACGAGGCGGCGTCGAACGGCACCACCGAGACGACGACCGGTGGCCTGGCTGGGCTGCCCGTCAGCCAGCCTGTCACGGTGACCGGCGATGCCCTCCCCGACTTCACCGACGCGAAGCCCGACCCGGCGGTCGGGCTCACCGCGCCGGTCGTCGACGGTCTGAACTTCAACAGCCAGCCCATCAAGGTCGATGCCGCCGACGGCGCGTACATGCTGGTGTTCCTCGCGCACTGGTGCCCCCATTGCAACGCCGAGGTCCCCCGGCTCATCGACTGGAAGAACAGCGGTGCCGTGCCCGAGGAACTGCGGGTCATCGGTGTCGCCACCGCCGTCAGCGAGACCAGCGTGAACTTCCCTCCGGCGCAGTGGTTCTCGGACAAGGGCTGGCCGTGGCCGGTGCTGGTCGACGAGGCCGCCGGCGACGGCGCCGCCGGCAAGGCGGCCAAGGCCTACGGTGCCACCGGGTGGCCGTACTTCGTCATCGTCGGCGCCGACGGCAAGGTGAAGGTGCGAGTGTCGGGCGAGGTCGAGGTCGGAGATCTGCAGAAGATCGTCGACGCGGCACTGGCCGGCTGACCACTCGTCAACGCATCGGCCGCCCGCATCGGCCGCCCGCATCGACCGCCAACATCGAGCGAACGGCTGATCAATCGAATTCGCGGTGGGCCGCTTCGGTGGCCCGACGCAACACGTCCCGCAGCGGCAGCCCCAGGGCTGCCGCTGCTCGCGTTGCGTCGTCGTGCTCGACCTTCATCCGGCCCGAGGTGACCTTCACGCCGATGGTGTGACCGTCGACCTGCACCGTGTGCTCGTCACGGTGTTGCGGCCACCGCTGCAGCACGGTGCCGCGCAGCCCCAGGGACCCCGTCTCGCTGACGAGGACCGCGCTGACCGCAGCGGCGACGGCGGGATCGCACAGGGCGTGCACGGTGTGCGCAGGCCGACCCTTCTTCATCACGATGGGCGTGGCCCACGCATCGTGCGCACCAGCGGCGAGCAGCGCGGCGATGGTGTGGGCGATGACCTCGCCGGTGGCGTCGTCGACGTTCGTCTCGAACAGCTGCACGGGTTGACCGGGGTCGGGTGTGATCGGGCGGTCGGCCTCGATGCCCACGACCACCTGCACGACGTTCGGCCGGCCCGGGATGTCTGCCGTGCCGGCGCCGTAGCCGACCGACTGCACGGTGAGCGCCGGCATGGGACCGAACTCGTCGGCCAGTGCAGTCATCAGCGCCACACCGGTGGGCGTGGCGAGCTCCTTGTGGTCGGCGATGCCACGGCTGGGCGCGCCGCGGCGAGCGAGCAACTCGACGACGGCAGGCGCCGGGTTGGGCAGGTCGCCGTGCGCGGCGTGCACGGTGCCCTGGCCGACGGTGATGGGGCTGCACACGATGCGGTCGATGCCGAGCACCTCGAGCGCCGCACACACACCGACGATGTCGACGATCGCGTCGATCGCGCCGACCTCGTGGAACTCGACCTCGTCGGGGTCCATGCGGTGCATCGCGCCCTCCACCTCGGCGAGCAGACGGAAGGTGCGCTGGGCGCGGTCGCGTACGCGGGGTGGGATGTCGGCCGCATCGATGAGGTCGCGGATCGCCGAGTACGGCCGATGCCCGTGATGACCGTGCCCGTGATGACCGTGGTCGTGATCGTGATCGTGGTCGTGATCGTGGTCGTGATCGTGATCGTGATCGTGATCGTGATCGTGGTCGTGATCGTGGTCGTGGTCGTGATGCTCGAGCAACGCGTGCTCGTGCTCGCCCAGCACGGCGACGTGCGCCTGCGTGGCCGCGATGCCGCAGCGCAGCACGGGCTCGAACGCGAGCGCGTAGCCGTCGAGCGGCAACCCGCCCAAGATGTCGGCCACCGCGGTGGGGTCGGCGCCGGCGTGCACCAGCGAGGCCATCGTCATGTCGCCGGCCGTACCGGCGAAGCAGTGGAACCAGGCAGTGCGAGTCACGGGCACATCCTCGCGATCGCACATGCGGCGCCGAAACCGTTGTCGATGCCCACCACGGTGACGCCACTGGCGCACGACGCGTGCATGGCCAACAACGCCGTGACACCCTCCAGCCCGGCACCGTGGCCGACGCTGGTGGGCACGGCCACCACTGGCGCAGCGGTGAGGCCGCCGACCACGCTGGCGAGCGCACCCTCCATGCCCGCCACCACGACCACGGCATCGGCGGAGGTGATGCGGTCGAGGTTGGCGAGCAGCCGATGCAGGCCGGCGACGCCGACGTCGGTCAGGCGGTCGGGCTGGAAGCCGTACGCGTGCAGGGTGACGACGCACTCGTCGACCACCGGCACGTCGGACGTGCCGGCACTGACGACGAGCACCTTCGCCATACGGTTCGGATGGGGTCGGCGCCACAGCAGGCAGCCGGCCTTCGCCTCGGCACCGGGATGCGCCGCCGAGACGGCTGCTTCCGTGTCCGCCGAGATCCGCGTCAGCAGCACCGGGCCCGAGCCGTGTGCGAGGAGCTCGCCGACGATCTCGATGCACTGGGCGACGCTCTTGCCACTGCCGTAGATGGCCTCGGGCATCCCTTGGCGCAGCGCCCGATGGTGGTCGACCAGCGTGTCACCGACCTCGGTGAACGGCAGTCGGCGCAACAGGGCGACGGCCTCGTCGGGCGCGACCGCGCCGCTGCGGACACCGTCGATCAGTTCGGCGAGGGCCTGCTCGTCCATGGACCGCCCATTGTGCCCGGCGAAACCGAGCGAGGCGTCACCGACCGGGGGGAATAGCCTTCGGGGCCATGACCTCCGCCACCCCGAGCACCCGCGTCGGCTTCCTCGGCCCGCTCGGCACGTTCACCGAACAGGCACTGAAGACGCAGCCCGATCTGGCTGCGGCCGAGCACGTGCTGTACCGCACCATGCCCGACGTGCTCGACGCCGTCGAGAGTGGCGAGGTCGACCTGGGGTTCGTGGCCATCGAGAACTCCATCGAGGGCACGGTGAACCTCAGCCAGGACGAGCTGGCGTTCAACCACGACCTGCTCATCCAACGCGAGGTGGTGCTGAACATCGAGCACTGCCTGATGGCCAAGCAGGGCACCACGCTCGCCGATGTGAAGGTGGTGCTCAGCATCCCGGTCGCCAGCGCGCAGTGCCACGCCTACCTGCGCAACACGATCGGTCAGGCCGAACTGAAAGCATCCAACTCCACCGCCGAGGCGGCGCGCATGGTGGCCGAAGAGCTCGGACCGGGCGCGGCCGCGGTCGCGCCGCGTGCGTCGGCCGCCCTCTACGGCCTCGAGATCCTGGCCGAGGACATCGCCGACCACCCCGGCAACCAGACCCGCTTCGTCGTCGTCGCCAAGGAGGGCGTCCCCGCCCCCACCGGCCACGACCGAACCGCCCTGGTCATCTACCAGCGCGCCGACGAGCCCGGCAGCCTCATCTCGATCCTCCAGGAGTTCGCGGCGCGGCGCATCAACCTGTCGAACCTGCTGTCACGCCCGACCAAGGACGGCGGTCTCGGTGACTACTGCTTCGTCATCTACGCGGATGGTCATGTCGCCGACGAGCTGGTCGCCGACGCGATGCGCTCGCTGCGCATCAAGCAGGGCAAGGTGAAGTTTCTCGGGTCGTATCCGGCTGCGGGTGAGCACGCCACGACTGCCCGCCAGGACGCCGACGTGCGCTGGCGCGACGCCGACCAGTGGATCGAGACCCTGCGCAGCGACATTCGTTGACCAGGACGTCGTCGAATAGGGTTCGGCCGTGACCACCGACGACAAGATCCAGCAGGCCCTTTCGGAGCTGCTGAACGAACCGACGGGGCCGACATTGGTCAGCCCCGATCGACGCGGCAGCGCCGACACGATGCTGCGCAACCTGCAGCAGCAGCTGGTCTCTGTCACCGGCCAGGCCGACCTCAAGGCGAGCATCATCATCACCGCCTCGTCCATCAGCTTGTCGCTGGTTGCCACTCGCGTGAGCGACAGCCGACTGCGCCCTGGAGCGCTCACGCTCGGTGTGTTCGTGCTCGCCGCCTTGTGCTTCGCCATCTTCGCCGTGCTGCCGAAGTACCAGGTGAAGGGCGACCCCCCGGTCGGGCAGTTCAACCCGCTGTTCTTCGGTCATGTCGCGCTGCTCTCGACCGATGCTTACGAGAAGGCGATGCACGAGATCATCGGCGACGAGGAACGCATGTACACGGCGATCCTGCACGACCTGCACGCCCAGAGCAGTTACCTGCTCCGGCGCAAGTTCCGGCCGCTGCGCTGGGCGTACCTCAGCCTGCTGCTCGGCTTCGTGGCCGGCACCGTGGCGCAGGCCATCGGCGAACTGCTTCGCTGACCCCGCTGCCGAGCGACACGAGCGGGCGGTAGATTCGCTGCCGGAACGGTGGCAGAGCGGCCAAATGCATCCGCCTTGAAAGCGGAAGGGTTCACGCCCCGGGGGTTCAAATCCCTCCCGTTCCGCCAAGGGTTACGCCATCACGATCCACACGTCACAAGGTTGGGTTGGTACTGTTACGGGTGACCGTGGGCGGACGGTGGAAGTACCCGTGAGCGGAGCAGATCGTGACGTCGTTGCGCTGGTTGTA
>JANMFL010000226.1:0-6414 GCA_031377945.1 Acidimicrobiaceae bacterium
GCCCGGCACGGTGATCTCGGGCACGCGCTCGACGGGGGCGACGGTCTCCGGGTCGTCGCGCAGGGCCAGCGCGGCGACGCCGCCACCGACGAGGGCGACAGCGGCTGCGGCGGCCATCCAGCGTCCGGGCCGGCGGCGCCAGGGGAGTGCCGCCTCGCTAGGGGTGGGGGCCGGCGCGGGGGCATCGTGTTGCGCCAGGCCGAGGAGGCCGGTGATCCGTTGGTCCAGGTCGTCGTCATGCTCGGCCATCGCCCAGCACCTCCCTCAGGTGTTCTCGCGCCCTGCCCAGTTGCTTGCGGATGGTGCCGTCGCTGACCTGCAGCGTGGCGGCGACGCGGTCGATCGGCCAGTCGTGCCAGTAGGTCAGGTACACGACGGCCCGCTGCTGTGTGCTCAGCCCGGCCAGCACCCGCCGGGCGTCGTCCGGCGTCGTCGGCTCGGAAAGGGCCGGCCGACCGACGGCCCGCGTCTCTCGTGCGGTGCGGCGGAACCGCGACCGATGCCAGTCGGCGGCAGTGTTCGTGACCGCGCGGAACCAGTAGGCCCGCACGTCGTCGACCGTCGCGAGCGAGCTGCGAGCGATCGTCGCCGTGACGGCCTCATTGACGATGTCGTTGGCCTCGTGCGGACCGACCAGGACGGTGGCGTAGCGGACGAGGTCGGCCACATGGGCACGGTATTCGGCCTCGACGTCCACAGTCACCATCATCCCCCACGTCGTCACCGCGCCGGCGAACGGGTGACAGGCTGTTCACCAGGAACTTAAGTTCGCGCGGTGGGGGTCAGAGGGGGAGGAGGTCGTCGCCCTGGGTGATGATGCCGGGCTGGACGATGTTGCAGTACACGCCGACGGCCTGGCTGAGATCCTTCACCACGTGGCGCAGGATGGCCCGGTCCTGGGGGACGTCGTCGGTGACCTGCTTGGTGATGGCTGCGCATCGTGGGCAGTCGTTGACGACCTCGATGATCGCACTTCCGACGGCGAAACGGCGACCTGCCCAACCGAACTCGGGGTGACCCGGCTCGTCGCCGGTATCGACCACGAACGTCGGACGGAAGCGACGGATGTCGACGACGGAATCGGGAAGGGCCTCGGCCATCGAGCGCAGCGAGGACGTGGACATCACCAGCAGCGGGAAGCAGTCGTAGAACGTGCCGGGCGGTGACTCGTACTCCATCACGTTCGGCCCGAACTTGGTGAAGTCGGGCAGCGGCTCGTCGTCCTCGCGAGCGAAGATGTCGCGCAGGTGGGCCATCGGGTCGGTGATCGAATCGTCGGGCTGACGTCGGTAGAAGTCGAGGTCGTCGACCGGGCGCAACGACTCGAGCCGCACCTCGCGTCCGAGCTCGGCCGACAGCACCGCGTCGGCGTCGTGGTCGGAGCTGCGTACCGTGCGGCCGTCGGGAAGGGTGATCGTGACCGCACCGCCCCCTGCGTGTGCCGCGGCGAGGCGCATGATCCCGGGCGTCTGGCGGGTGTTGGCGATGAAGCCGCGCTCGACGTCGCGCAGCGCCCAGATGCGGTCGCCGACCAGGCCGAGGTCGGTGAACTCGCCGTCAGGCACGCGGTTGCCGATCATCGACTTCACCGGGTACTCCCACAACTCGGTCACATGCATGTCGTTCCCCCTAGAACGTGTTGCAGAGATCGATCATCTCGCGCAGGTCACCGTAGCCATGCTTGGCGAAGGCGAACGCGATTCGGGGCAACTCGACCTTGTCCTGCTCTTTGCGTTCGGGACCGATGGGTTCGGTGACATGGATGTCGCCGACCTTGCACAGGTGGCCGAAGCGCTGGTTCAGTTCGCGCACCTGCGCGTTCGTGGGCTCCTTGCGCAGCCGGATGACGAGCGTCTCACCGACGTAGCGCATGGAGTCGTAATTTCGGTAGAAGCCGATGACCTCGTTGACGGCGACCTCGGGATCGTCGGTGATCAAGTACAACGAGCGGTCCGCTTCGGCCACCAGCCCACGTTCGACGAGTTGGGTGCGCACGAATGCGTCGACGGACTCCCAGTACTGGTCGCCGGGAACGTCGAGGAACACGATCGGCACCGGGTTGCCCTTGCCGGTCTGCGTGAGCGTGAGCAGCTCGAAGGTCTCGTCGAGGGTGCCGAAGCCACCGGGAAGACACACGAAGCCGAGGCTCTCCTTGATGAGCATCAGCTTGCGGGTGAAGAAGTACTTCATGCTCACGTACTTCGCGTCGCCGGCGATGATGGGGTTCGCACCCTGCTCGAACGGCAGGCGGATGGACACGCCGATGGAGTGTTCGCGCCCGGCGCCCTCCATGCCCGCCTGCATGACGCCGGGTCCGGCACCGGTGATGACCATCCACCCTTCGACGGCCAACCGGTACGCGACTTCCTTGGCAGCGGTGTACAGCGGGTCGTCGGCGGTGGTGCGAGCCGAGCCGAACAACGTCACCTTGGGTGCGCCGGCGGCGTGGGCGAACATCTCGAACGCGTCGCCCATCTCCTGCAGTGCCGCTGCGGCGATCTTCAGGTCCAGCGTTTCGGGACGTTGCTGCACCAGGTCGACCGCGGCGCGCAGGAGTTGCTGAGAATGGCGACGATCCGCCCCTGGCGGAATGCCGTCGAGCAGTGACGCAATCAGTTCGTCGGCCGGATGTGACTGGTCCATGGTGGTTCGCTCAGCCGAACGTCGCGGCCTTCTCGGCGAGCGCGTCGATGAGTTCGTCGAAACTCTTCTGGAAGCTGGCGACGCCATCGCGCTCGAGCTTCACTGCGACATCGTCGAGGTCCACCCCGACGGCGGTGATCGCAGCCCACTCGGCTTCGGCCTGGGCGAGGTCGGCGTCGATCGTGCGGGCCAGGTTGCCGTGATCGGCGAACGCCTCGATCGTGGCGTCGGGCAGTGTGTTCACGGTGTTGGGTCCGATGAGTTGGTCGACGTACAGCGTGTCGGGGTACGACGGGTTCTTCGTGGACGTGCTCGCCCACAACGGCCGCTGGGGCACGGCCCCGGCGTCGGCCAGCGCCTGCCAGCGGGGACCGCCGAACGTGCGCTCGAAGGCGGCGTAGGCCAGCTTGGCCTGAGCGATGGCGGCCTTGCCCTTCAGGGCGAGGGCCTCCGGCGTGCCGATGGCGTCGAGCCGGGCGTCGACTTCGCTGTCGACACGGCTGATGAAGAAGCTGGCCACACTGGCGACGTTGGCGAGGTTGGCGTCGACGGTGCCGGCGTACTGCTCGAGACCGTCCACGTAGGCATCCATCACCTTCTGGTAGCGGTCGAGCGAGAAGATGAGGGTCACGTTGATGTTGCGTCCCTCGGCGACCATCTGCCGGATGGCGGCGATGCCTTCCTCGGTGCCGGGGATCTTCACCATCAGGTTCGGCCGAGCGATGGTCTCGTGCAGCGCGCGCGCGGCCGCTTCGGTGCCCGGACCGTCGTGGGCCAGCGACGGGGCAACCTCGACGCTGACGAAACCGTCACCGCCGAAGCTGTCGTGGTACAGCCGGGCGAACGCGTCGAGCGCGCCGTTGATGTCCTGCAGGACCATGCCCCAGTAGTGGTCGAGCGTGGTGCCGCCGGCGGCGACCAACTCGCGGAACTGTTCGTCGTAGTCGGCCGAACCCTGGATGGCCTTCTGGAAGATGGTCGGGTTGCTGGTGAGCCCGCGGATCCCGGCGCGGATGAGCCGGTCGAGCTCGCCACCAGTGATGTAACTGCGCTTCAGGTTGTCGAGCCAGGGGCTCTGACCGAACTCGTGGTAGAGGTGGGCGAGGCGATCCATGATCAGCCGTTCCTTCCGGCCAGCGCCGTGGCGCGAGCGATGACGTGGGCGACGTTGATGCCGAGCTTGTCCATGACGACGTTGCCCGGCGCGCTGGCGCCGAAGCGGTCGATGCCGATGCTGTCGTCGGCGAACTGTGCCCACCCGAATGTGACGCCGGCCTCGACCGACAGCACGGGCACGCCGGCAGGAAGCACATCGGCCCGGTACGGGGCGGGCTGGCCGAGGAAGCGGTCCCAACTGGGCATGCTGACCACCCGGGTGCGAAGACCGGAAGCGGCCAGTTCACCGGCCGCTTCGACGCACAGGCTCACCTCGCTGCCGGTGGCCAGCAACACGACCTGCGGTGCATCGGTGTCGAGCACGACGGCAGCGCCGACATCGACGGCAGAGCCATCGGTGCAGACGGTGACGTTCTGACGGGTGAGCACCAGGGCGGTGGGTCCGTCGTGCTCGACCGCGGCGCGCCACGCGGCGACCGTCTCGTTGGCGTCGGCGGGGCGGATGACCTGCAGCCCCGGGATGGCTCGCAAGGTGGCGACGTGCTCGACGGGCTGATGGGTGGGCCCGTCCTCGCCCACGCCCACGGAGTCGTGGGTGAACACGAACACGACCTTGGCGCCGCTGAGCGCGGCGAGTCGCACGGGCGGGCGCATGTAGTCGAGGAAGACGAAGAACGTGCCGCCCGCGGGCAGGACGCCGCCGTGCAGCGCCATGCCCACCATCGCCGAGCCCATTCCGTGTTCGCGGACGCCGTAGTGCACCTGGCGACCGCCGGGCGACGCTGCCGTCATGGGGGACTGGCCTGCCAACTTGGTGCCGGTGTTCCCAGTGAGGTCGGCCGCGCCGGCGACCAGGCCGGGCACCGTGTCGAGCGAGGCGTTGAAGGCCTTCTCGATGGCGACACGGGTGGCGATCTTCTCGCCCTGCTCGAACGTGGGCAGGTTGTCCTTCCAGCCGGCGATGCCGGTCGCGCCCCAGCAGGCATCCCACGCAGCACGGTCGAGGCTGCTCGCGTCGAAGCGCTGCTGCCAGGCGGCAACGGCAGCGGCCCCACGGTCGGCGCAGTGAGCGCGGTAGGCGGACACGAGCTCGTCGGGCGACCAGAACGGCTCGTCGGGGATGCCCATGACGGCCTTGGTGCGCGACACCTGCTCGGCGGTGAACGGGTTGCCGTGCGCCTCGTGGCGATCGGTGAGATCGGGGCTGGGCGTGGCGATGTGCGACCGCAGCACCAGCAGACTGGGGGCGTCGGAGATGGCCATCGCCCGGCGCAATGCCGCCTCGAGCGCGTCGCAGTCGTCGGCGATCTCGCCGAGCGCCTCGACGTGCCAGCCGTACGCCTGGAACCGACCGACCACGTCGTCGCTGTACGTCAGGTTGGTGTCGCCGTCGATGGTGATGTGGTTGTCGTCGTACACGACCACCAGACCGCCGAGCTGCTGGTGGCCGGCGAGCGATGCAGCCTCGTGGCTGACGCCTTCCATCAGGCACCCGTCGCCGGCAATGACGAACGTGTGGTGATGCTGCACGTCGTCGCCGAACTGGGCGCGCAGGTGCCGCTCGGCGAGCGCCATGCCCACGGCGTTGGCGAAGCCCTGGCCCAACGGCCCTGTCGTGACTTCGACGCCGGCCGTGTGACCGACCTCGGGGTGGCCGGGCGTGGCCGAGCCCCACTGGCGGAAGTTGCGGATGTCGTCGAGTTCGAGCCCGTAGCCCGACAGGAAGAGCAGCGCGTACTGCAGGATGCTCGCGTGCCCGGCGGAGAGCACGAAGCGGTCGCGGTCGGCCCAGTGCGGCTGCGCCGGGTGGTGCTGCATCACGCGCGAATACAGCGTGTGAGCCAGGGGAGCGAGGGCCATCGCCGTGCCCTGGTGACCGCTCTTGGCGTGGAGTGGGGCGTCCATCGCCAAGCCGCGGATGAGCGAGATGGCCTGCTGTTCTTGTTCGGTGGTGAGCGTTCGGGGCACGCTGCGACTGTACCCGTGGGTCAGGTCGGGGGCAGCAATGTGAGCGGCACCAGGTGCCACGGCCCGCGATCGACGCGGCAGTGGGCGAACACCTGCTCGTAGTCGGTGAACTCGAGATCACCCTTCACGAGTCGGTAGGTGAACTTTCCGGGCTCGACCGTGAACGGGCTGACGTTGCGGGCGATCTGTTCGTCGTCCTCGGTGAGTCCCTTGCGGAACACGACCTCGAACACGCCGTTGCCGCTCTCGCCGGGTGGGCAGAAGATCAGCGCGACCAGGTGGGGAGCGATCGTGACCGGCACCGGCGACGGCGCGACCATCGAAAACATCGCACCCGTCAGGTCGATACGCGTCGACGGGCCGGGGGCCTGGCGAACCTCGAAGTTCTCGACGAAGAGGGCACTGACGATCTGCATGACGGCGAGGGTATCGGGCGTCGGGAATTCGCGGATTCAGGTACGGCGGCGACGGGTACGGTGAGGTCGACCGCACACCCAGGGGAGCGCACGCCATGACCACCTTGCCGGACCGTCCGAACACCGCGTTGATCGTCATCGACGTCCAGAACGGCGTGGTCGCCGAGGCGCACGAGCGTGACGCCGTCGTGGCCACGATCGCCGGGCTCGTCGACAGGGCGCGCGGCGAGCACGTGCCGGTGGTGTGGGTGCAGCACGCCGACGACGGCCT
>JANMFL010000233.1:0-5681 GCA_031377945.1 Acidimicrobiaceae bacterium
GTGACGGTCAGCTGCTGACGGTCAATGCACCCGCCGATGTCGTGGTTCCCGCCGGGTTGGTCACACGGATGGTGTACAGCCCAGTGGTGATCCCCGAGGTCCCTGTGGCCGGCACCGTGAACCGGATCTGCGTGGCACTCAGGATGGTGAACCCCGTCATGGGGATCACCGTGGTGCCTCGCACCAGCGATACCGCCGACACGCTGCTGAAGCTGGTACCGGTCACCGTGACCACCCTGGAGGTGGCCGTCACGGTCGAGGGTGTGAAACTCGTGATGGTCGGCGGCTGGATGACGGTGAAGACGGCCGACGTGGTCGAGCCCCACTTGTTGCCCACTGCGATCGTCCCGGTCGTGGCTCCGCCGGGCACGGTGGCACGGATCTCTGTCGGAGACACGATCGTGAACGTCGCAGTCCGGCCGTTGAACGCAACCTTCGACGTGGTGAGGAAGTTGTTACCCCTGATGGTGACGGCCTGACCGACGATCCCCGAGTTCGGCGACAGGGACGACACGGTGGGCGCCAACTCGACGGTGAACACGGCCGAGGTGCTCTGCAGCCCAGCGGGAGTGTTCACGGTCACCACGACAGGACCCTGGACGGCTGCATTGGGGACCGTGACCCGGATCTGTGTGGTGGTGACCGAGGTGGTGGCCACTCGTGTGAGGCCACCGGTCGTGTTGGTGAAGTCCACCGTCGTCTGACCAGCCACGAAGTTGGCACCGTTGATGGTGATCGCGGCACCGCGCCGCGCCGTCACCGGCGCGAAGCTCGTGATCCTCGGTGCGGGCACGACGGTGAAGGCCGCAGTTGCGGCGCCACCCTTGTTGGCGACCCGCAACAGCCCTGTGGTGGCACCAATGGGAACCGTCGTCACCATCACGGTGCCGGTGTTCGACGTCACCGTCGCAGCGACGCCATTGAAGGTCACCACGACGCCCGCTGGGTCTGCGAGGAAGTTGGTGCCGGTGATCGTCACCGTGTCGCCCACCTTCGCCGATGTCGGAGTGACGTTGGTGATCGTCGGCTGGTCGGGCAGCACCTCGATGCTGGTCGACGCACTACCGCCGGCGGCGACGAGCACCACCGACACGGAAGCCGCTGCCGCCGTGTCGGCGGGCACCGTCACATCGACGGCGGTGTCCGACAGGACGGTTGCAGCCACCGGCACGCCGCCGATCTGGACCGAGGTGGTCGAGATCAGGTTGGTGCCGATGATGTGGACGATCGACCCGCGACCCACCGGGCTGGTTGCCGACGTGATCGTGGGGACGCCCACACCGATGCCCTTGAGGGTCACGTAGGACACCCCGTTGGCACCGTCGTGGGTGATCGGCACCGCACCGACCCGCGTTCCCAGAGTACTCGCCGTGAAGACCACGTTGATCAGGCAGCTCTGACCTGTGACCAACGTCGGCCCGCACGTCGTGCTCGACACCTGGAAGTCCCCAGCGTTGAGACCGACGACGGCCTGCACCTGAGGTGTGACCGGCGTGGGGCCGGGGTTGGTGAACGTGGCCGTCACCGCAGGGGCGGCAGCCGCCAACCCGGAGTAGCCGACGTTCAACGCAGCCGGCGCGACGACCGGCTCGGAGACACCGAACGGTGCGGTCGGGGCGCACGTGGGGTCGGGACCGGGGATCTCGCCCCACTCCCAGTGGGTGAGCTCCGTCAATGCCAAGGGGTCGCGGCCGAGCCAGACGACCTTGGAGTCGCCGGTGACGGCCCGCTGCACGTCGGCAGGGCTGAGCCCGGCGAACGTGACCGTCCATTGAGCACCGTTGCGGGTGACGACCCCGTCGAGCCCGCCGCGGATGTCACGGCGCCCATTCGAGTCGAACAGCGTGGTGGTGCTGGTGATGCGGGGTTCGATCCCTGTCAGCGGCAGGCCGGTGGCGGGGTCCACGGCCGTGCCGGTCATCACGACGACTCCGAGGCTCACCTGGGTTGCGGGCATCGACACGGTGAGGCCCATGGTGTGGGTCTGGTCGGCGCCGAGCACGGTGCCGAGTCCGTCACCACTGAGCCGAACGGCTCGCACCACGTCGCCGGCAACGATGTCGGGGGTCGCGCCGTCCCAGCAGACGCCGCCGACATGGTTCACCTCGACGAATCCGTTGAACAGCGGGCCTGGGTCGACGTCCTGCGGCTGCGCGGGCAGCGACTGGGCGAGGAGTGCGCCATTGCGGTAGACGTCGACGCGGACGAACTCGCCCTCGGCGTAGCCGCCGGTGGCCACGTAGTCGCGCACCGGGAACACCTGCACGTCGTGCGGGCGCCGCGGCGGGTCGAACGTTCCGTCGGCGGTGGTCGAGGACACACCGGTGAGTGGCACGATCAGCGCTCCCACCGGATCGTTCGTGTCGATCTGCAGCGAACCGCTGCTGGCGTCCACATGGGTCGGCGTGAAGATCACCGACACCGTGCACCACTCAGCGGCGTTCAACGCCGTGTCGAGGGCGCAGGCGCCGCCGACGCTCTGGTCCACGCGGAACGGTCCGGACACAGTGGGCAAGGACGTGAACGCCAGTGGCGCTCCGCCCTCGTTCACGACCGTGACGGTCGCAACTCCGGAGTCGACACCGACCTTGGTGTCGGCGAAGCTGACCGACGATGGCGTGGCGAGGGCCGCAGCCTGCGCTGTGGCGACGGCCACACCGGCCACCGTCGCCGTGTGCGGCGACCCGATGGCGTTGTCGTTGATGCGCACCGTTGCGGTGCGGGCCTCGGGGGCGATGCCCGACAGTGCCCCAGGCGTGAACGCGACCTGGATGGTTGCGGTGCCGTCGGGAGCAACCGACGCCGGCACTCCGCTGATCGCCTGGAAGTCGCCGGGGTTCGCACCACCGAAGGTGACGCTGTTGATGTCCAACTGCGCGTCGCCGATGTTGCGGACCGTGAAGGATCGCTGCGATTGCCCACCGGCCACCGTTGCGGGGAACGAGCGCGCCACCGGGAGAATGGCGATGCCGGCCGACGGCGCCTGAGCAGGCGCGGTGCACGGCGCGGACGGACCGTTGGCGACGGCGGCGCCGTCTTCCCAGAACGTCATCTCCGACAACGCAATCGGGTCACGGCCCAGCCACAGAATGCGGTTCTCCTCGCTGAGTGCGAGCGCCACGTCGTGCGCCGGGTCGGGCGACGTCGAGAAGTCGTACACGACGGTCCAGTTCACCCCGTCGGGGTTGGTCGCCGAGATGGGATCCATCGTCAGCGTGCCCTCGGTCGACGAGTTGATCGCACGGCGACCGTTGATCGCGAAGGGATTGCGGGTCGAGCCGATGATGCGGCTCTCCAGCTGGGCCGACGGGATCGGACCACCGGTGGTGAGGTCGCGGGCGTAGCCGTTGATCTCCACCACGTTCGGGGCGATCACGTGCGACCGGTTGGTGACCTTGATGTCGGCCGTGCGCATCTCGTAGATGCGGGTCGGGTTGGTGCGCGTCACGCGCAGCACGTCGCCGGCCCTGATGTTCGGCGTCGAAGCCTCCCAGCAACCGCCACCGGGGTGGTTCACCTCGGCAATGCCGTCGAGACCGGCGACCGCAGTTCCGAAGCCCACGACGACGCCGTGGCGGATGATCTGCATGGTGAGCACCTCGTCGGGGTCGAAACCGCCGACGGACACGAAGTCGCGAGCCGTGAAGACGCCAAGGTTGACCGCGCCCCACTGGTCGATCGGCAGCAGGCCGACCGTCACCAGACCGCCACCGTTGAGCGGCACTGCGATCGGCGCTCCCGGCGTGTTCGTCGGCCCATAGGTGTAGGTGACGCCGAGCGTCGCGAGCCGGTCGCCCTCGATGCTGGGGGTGAACGTCAGGCCGATGGTGCAGGTCGCGGCCGGAGCGACGACGGTGCAATCGTTCGAGGTGATGGCGAAGTCCTGGGTCGCGCCCGTCATGTCGAGCTGGATGTTCTCCATCGGGGCATTGCCGATGTTCTTGATCTCGATCGAGTCCTGCGGCGAGGCGTTGCCGACGGTACGAGTTGCGAACCCGAGGAACGCCGGTCGAGCGACGCCCTGAGCGATCTGGTCGCCCGCGTTCACCGCAAGGCCGGTGGCATTGACCGACACATTGGTGTTGCCGGCGTTGGAGTTGATCTGGACGATCGCACCCTTCAGGCCGGCCGTGCTCGGTGCGAAGGTGACGGCGATGTCGCAACCGCCGCCCACCGGCACCGGCACCCCGGTGCAGCCGTCGGCGACGACGGCGAAGTGCGGTGCGTCGTCTCCGGAGATGGACACGCCGGACACGACGAGGTCGGCGAGCTGGCCCGCGCCGGCATTCGCAAGATGGATGATCTCAGGTGCGCTCGACGTACCGATGTCGGTGGCCGGGAAGTCGATCAAGGTGCGATTCGGCGCGGCCACGGCTCCCTGCAAGGGAGCGGTGCACGGCGCCGCGGGCCCGGGCGCCACCAGAGGCCCGACCTCCTGGATGGTCGCTTCGGTCCCGAGGGCGGGATCACGGCCCAACCAGACGACGCGGTTCTCGGCCGCGATCGCGCGGTCGACGTCGCCCTGGGTGAGACCGTTGAACGTCGCCACCCACTCACCTGCCGGAGTGATGGCGAAGCCGCCGTCACGCGGCGCACGAAGATCGCGGCGGCCGTTGAAGTCGAACCGATCGGCCGAGCTGCCGATCAGCCGCACCTCGAGTTGGGCGGCGTCGATGGCAGCGCCGTTGGCCTGCAGCGCGGTGCCACGCACTTCGACGGTGCCGGGGGCGATCTGGCTGACGGTCTGTGTGATGAGCACGTTGGCGGTCGTCGTCTGGTCGGCCACCTGCGGGACGCCGGTGGCATCCTTGCCCGTGAGGCGGACGACGTCGCCGGCGATGATGTTCGGTGTGACGGTCTGCCAGCAGGCACCACCCGGGTGGTTCACCTCGACCAGGCCGTCCTGGGGGACGACATCCGGCGAGTAGCCGATGCGCAACATCGCGCCCGGTTGCGCCGGATTGGCGCGGAACACCTCGACGTCGACCAACGGATACAGCCCCCACCCCGACGCCGACACGAAGTCACGCGCAGGGAAGACGATGATCTGTCCAGTGACCGGCGGATCGTTGATGGGCAGCGGGTCCACCGCCTGGGCGATCGAGGGGAGCATGGGAATCGTCCCGGCCACCAACATGGTCAATGCGAGCAGCAACCGGACCCCATGCGGCACGCGTCGAGCGCGCCCACGACCTCCACCTTCGGTGCCGACGCTCGATGCGACACCACTTCCGCCAAATCGAAGAACGCTCATCGCGCCCACCCTTTCCCGCCCGTCGCTCCCGTCGCGACAGATCCGCAGGCTCAGACAACCTGGTCAGGGGCCCGATCGTCAACGGAGGCGGATGCGCTACGGCGGTGGTCGTAGGACGGGGACGGCCGAGCCATGCAGGGTCCCGGGACCTCCCGCTCAATACCGCTTTCAGTGGCGATACGACCCCGCACTGCCGACCGAGTTGAGAAAATGCCACGACGAGTGGGGCCGTTTGACCGACAGTGGCGAGAAGAAATGGGTTCGATCAACTTGATGTGACGTTGGTCACACCTACGCAACGTCCGGGAACGCCAGAAGGCCCGGCACCTCGCGGTGCCGGGCCTTGCTTCCTGGGTGGGATCTGGTGTGCTGTCTACTTCACGGTGCCGGTGACCGTCACCTTCACCGGGTTGTTCGAGGCGTTGCT
>JANMFL010000249.1:0-2751 GCA_031377945.1 Acidimicrobiaceae bacterium
CGGCAAGGATGAACGGGTGGTGATACGGCAGGGAGTTCACACCGGTCCCGAGCTTGATGTTGGTGGTGCGCTGCGCTGCCGCGGCGATGAACACCTCGGGGCTGGCGATCAACTCGCTACCGGCCGAATGGTGCTCACCGATCCAGGCCTCGGCATACCCCAGGCGGTCGAGATGCGCGACCAGCTCGAGGTCGCGGTGCAGTGCGAGCGTCGGGTTGACGCCGGTCTTGTGCATCGGAGGGAGGAAGATCCCGAACTCGAGCGGTGCGTGATGAGGGCGCAGGTGCGGCATGACCCGAATGGTGTCACATCACGCCAGGTCGATCTCCCCGACCTCGACCGTGCAGGCGGACCACGTTCGGGAGCAATGGTGTGACCGACCCCCAGTAGGGTCGGCAGCGGTGACGAACGACTCCGAACGCCGCTACCGCGCCCGCAGCCTGTGGCTCGACCTGCTCGACGAACCGCTCACCCCGCGCCCACCCCTCGACGGCGACGCGCACGCCGACGTCGCCATCGTCGGAGGCGGTCTGACCGGTCTCTGGACGGCGTACTACTTGGCGGTGCATCGGCCCGGCACGCGGATCGTCGTGGTCGAACGCGACGTCGTCGGATTCGGCGCCTCGGGACGCAACGGCGGGTGGGTCAGCGCCGGAATGGCCGGCCGCGCCACGACCTACCTCCGACACCACGGACGCGATGACGTCAGGCGCGCTGTGCGGTGCACCAACGAGACGATCGATGAGATCGGCCGGGTGGTCGACGCCGACGGCATTGCGTGTGGTTTCTCGAAGCAGGGCACCCTCACCGTGGCGACCAGCCGGCCGCAGCGCGAGCGACTGCTCGCCGGCATCGAGTCCTCGCGCCGGCTGGGGACCGCCAGCGAGGGCGAACGCATCCTCGACCCGACCGAGATCGCCGAGCACGCACGGGTGACCGGAGCAGTGGCCGGCATGTTCACTCCGCACTGCGCGGCCGTCGACCCGGCGCGGCTGGTGCGCGGGTTGGCCGTCGCCTGCGAGCGCCGCGGCGTGCGGATCGTGGAGGGCACGGCCGCGAACCGGATCGAACGCGGCGCGGTGCACACCGACCACGGACTGGTGCGGGCCGACAGTGTGCTGCGCGCCACCGAGAGCTACACCGTGCAGCTGCCGGGCCACCAGCGCGACTACCTGCCACTCACATCGCTGATGATCGCCACCGAGCCGCTGTCGGACGAGATCTGGGAGGCGATCGGGTGGCGAGCCGGTCTCACGATCGGCGATCGGCGGCACCTCTTCTTCTACGCACAGCGCACGCCCGACGGACGCATCGCCATCGGTGGGCGCGGCGCCCCCTACCCGCTGCGACGGGCGATGGACCCCAGCCGCGAACAGCACGACGCCGTGCGGCAGCGGCTCGTCGACGTGCTCCACACCCACTTCCCCGCGGTCGCCGAGGCCGCCATCACGCACCATTGGGGCGGCACGCTCGCCGTGCCCCGCGACTGGAGCATGAGCATCCGGTTCGACGAGGCCACCCGCGTCGGCAGCGCGGGCGGCTACAGCGGGCACGGCGTCGTGGCCGCGAACATCTCGGGCCGCACGCTCGCGCACCTGGTCCTCGGCGAGCGTTCCGACCTCACCTCCATGCCGTGGGTCGGCCACCCGGCTCGCCGCTGGGAGCCCGAGCCACTGCGCTGGCTGGCATCGCAGGCCATCGTCACCACGTTGCGTTCGGCCGACCGTTTCGAGGACCGCACCGATCGGACGGCACGGCGCGTGCGGCTCGTCCGGCGATTCCTGCCCGCATCCTGAGCATCGTCGACCGTGCTCCAGGTGCCGTCGGGCGAACAGGACCGATCAGTCGGTGACGACCGGCTGCTTCCAACCGTTCAGGAACGTGACCTCGGCTGCGGGGCGGCGAGGTGCCGGGGTGAACGAGTCCCCCGTGTAGTAGCCCACTGCGAGGAGGCACACCTGGGTGACCGTGGGCGGGATACCCAGCAGTTCGGCGATCTCGGCCTCGTGCTCGAGGTGGAACGTGGTCCACGCCGAACCGATGCCACGCGCGCGGGCGGCCAACTGGAAGCTCCACACACCGGGCAGCACCGAGCCGTAGTAGGCCGCGGCGGCGCCCTGCGACTGCAGCGGCGCACGGTCGAGCCGCATCGACAGCACCAGTGCCGGCACCTCCGCCAGGTGGTCGACCAAGAAGGTGGCGGAATCGATGACGCGCTGGCTGCGGTCGTCGGCGCGAGTCCCGGCGCTGGCCGCAAGGTAGGGGCGGCCGACCTCGGCGAAACGGGTGGCGATGCGCGCCTTCAGCGCCGGGTCGTCGATGATCATCCACCGGTTGCGCTCCAGATTGCCGCCCATGGGCGCATGACCGGCCAGGTCGATGCACTCGAGCAGTTCGGCGTGCGGAACGGGCCGACCGAGGTCGAGGCGCTGGCGCACCTGCTTGGTGGTGGTGAGGAGGCGGTCCGTCTCGGCGAGGTCGAACCCGGTGCGGGGATGGTGCGGCATGGGCACATCCTTGCCGTTCCACCGCCACCCGTCGGTCCACATGTCACGCTCCGTGACTCCTGAACGCAACTTGATGTAATTGATGTCGTAGGAGTATGCGTCAATTATCGGGTTGTAGTCAGATGACCTCACGCCCGGACGGGTCGGCGAACGGCGGGAGACGTTCGATGGCGTCCACGGCTTGCGGGTGTGAGGGACGGGAGCCCTCACACCATGAACAGAAGCCCCGGACCGCGGTCCGGGG
>JANMFL010000056.1:0-2858 GCA_031377945.1 Acidimicrobiaceae bacterium
CTGCCACGTCCTCCTGCAGGACTGCCCGATCGGCTCGGGCCCGACCGGGTTCATCCCCCGCAGCCACACATCGGGGCTGCTCCCGCCCGAACCCGACCACAACGGCGCGATCTTCTACGAGGGCCGTGGTCCGGTCGCCCCGCTCGGCGCGGCCGGCGACGTGGTGTTCTTCGTGTCCGATGTGTGGCATCGCCGAATGCCGACCGGCCCCGACGACACCGGTCGCTTCTTCCTGCAGGTGCAGTACGGTCGCCGCGACATCGCGCAGCGCCTCCGCACGCCCGATCGGGTCAACCACCTGTGCGAGGCCGCCGTCAGCCGCGCCGCCACCGAACGCGAGCGCACCGTCATCGGGCTCCACCCAGCCGCCTTCTACGACGGATGAGACCCATCCGGTTCGCCGTCGTCGGGTCGGGCTGGCGGGCGGAGCACTTCTTCCGGATCGCTGCGGCTCGGCCCGACCGTTTCGTGATACCCGGTGTTCTCGTGCGGCGCGATGCGGAGGTCGATCGAGTTGCATCCGAACACGGGCTCGAAGCCGTCACCAACCCCGAGCTGATCGACGAGCTCGAACCGGATTTCGTGGTCGTCTCCACCTCCGCGGCGAGCAACGCCGACGTGTGTGAACAGCTCACGCGCCAGGGCCACGCCGTTCTCCTCGAGACCCCGGCCGGCGTCGACGATGCGCAATTCGATCGTCTCGACGCGCTTGCTGCGACCGGTGCCCGCGTACAGGTCGCCGAGCAGTATCGGTTCCAGCCGCTCCTGGCGGCGCGCCTGGCGATCATTCGGTCCGGTCGGTTGGGGCCGATCACGTCGGCCCGGATCTCGGTCGCCCACGAATACCACGGGGTTGCCCTGCTGCGGGCGGCGCTCGGGGTCGGCGTCGGAGCTTTCTCGGTGAAGGGCCATGCCCACCACTCGTCAATCAGACGGGGACCCGATCGCACTGGCCCGCCCGACGTCGACGATCTCGTGCCGTCGACGGAGGTGGTCGCGACGATCGACTTCGACGGACAACTCGGCGTGTACGACTGGACCGACAACCAGTACTTCTCGTGGATCCGGGCGCTCCGATTCGTCGTACGTGGCGAGCGCGGCGAGATCGACGGGGACACCGTCCGGTACCTCGACGACTCCGGTGACCCCGTCGAGCAACGCCTTCACCGCTGGGACACCGGCCTCGTCGGCAATCTCGAGCCACCCGGTCATCGGGGCTATCTCCTCGGGGACGAGTGGGTCTATCGCAATCCGTTCCCCACCATGCGATGGAGTGACGACGAGATCGCGATGGCCACCGTGCTCGACGAGATGGCGGCGTACGTGGCGCACGGCACCGAGTTCTACCCACTGGCCGAGGGCGTCCACGACGCCCGTGTGGCCGCGGCGCTCCGCGCCGCGATCAGTCGCGCTGAGGATCGGTGACCAGACCCTCGCGCCCGTGGGGGCGATCGCTCCCATTACTGGGACGAATCGCGCCCTGGTGGGGTTCGATGCCGAAGACGTCGTGCCAGGTGCCTGCCGCCGCCCACACTTCGTCGAACTGCAACAGATCCGGGTCGATGAAGATGCGCAGGTGCGTCGTGTGGCCGAAGGGAGGTACGCCGCCGATCGGAAGTTCGACCCATCGAACTCTCGTGCGCTCAGCGCGAGGGAAGCTCTTCGATGACCACGGTCCGGTACGGGTCCGAGAGTCGTGCCATGTCATGCGGATCGCCGGTCAACACCACGCCTCCTCCACCCTCGACGGCGACGGCGACCACGTGCGCATCGGCCAGATCCTCTGACCCTGCGCCAGCTGCGGAGAGCACTCCACCCACGAGGCGCGCAAGTACCCGGTCGGTGTCTCTCAACACCAGCGCCTGCTCCTCTCGGGACAGCAGAGCATCGACCAACTGATTGCGCCCGCCACCCCGGTACAACTCAGCCAGGACCACGGTGGGGACGACCACGTCGCGCCGGAGCCGCGACGCCGCAACCATCGCCTGTCGGACACGTCGCTTTGCCGGTCCATCGCTGCCAGCAAGGGCATCGAGCGCCCGTTGGTCGAGCACCACTCTCAAGCGACGCCGCCGAGGAGCCGCATGAACCGCAAGATCTCGGCTTCATCAGCGTCACCGTCGAGCGGTCCGTCCGATTCATCGAGAAGGGCGAGCAGCATCTCCAGCGCCCGTTGCTGTCGGCGACGCTCCACCTCAGCCCTGACAGCATCGTTGACCTGGGACGACAGACCCTCCTCATCGCTGGCCAACTCGGCGATCAACTCCTCATCGAGCGACAGTGACACCTTGCGCTTCGTCGTGGTCATACCAGAATCGTACTCTGGTGCGAATCAAGGCGACAACACCCAGGGAACCCCCGGACCATCCGGCGCCACTGCTGACTCACGACGGTCGTCCGTCAGCGGCGTCGGTCAGGCATCAGCGTCACGGGCGGAATCTCCGACCTCAGGAAACGCTCGATGAGACCCACAACTTCCCGCGAATGCTCCATCGGTAGACCGTGTGACGCGCCCGGCGCGATCGCCAGCTGGGCCTCGGGCAGTGCGGCGAAGAACTCGAACAGGTGACCCAACGGAACGTCGTCATCCCCGGACATCAACAGCACCGGGACCGTCACCCTGGAGAGGTCCTCGACGCTCAGCTCCGGCTCGGTGCACCACATGTCGAGCGTCTTGGCGCAGAAGACGGGCCAGTGGTCCGGCCCGTCCGGGGAGAGCTGGGCGTATTGAGCCGTCAACATGGGTCCAGCTACCGCGGTCGGATCCTGGTTCCTGGCGGCATCGAAGCCGAGATGTGTCAGTGCGCTCCAGTGGAAGTTCGCGCCGATGAGCACCATCCGCTTGATGAGTTCTGGTC
>JANMFL010000288.1:0-2509 GCA_031377945.1 Acidimicrobiaceae bacterium
CGAGGTTCATCGGGTTGCGGGCGAACGCCACCGCGATGGACGTCCCCAGCTCGATCGTCTCGGTGTGCTCGGCACCGAGAAGGAGCGGCAGGAACGGGTCGTGCGCCGTCTCGGCGGTCCAACCGCCGCTGTACCCGGCTGCTTCGAGATCCTTGGCCTGTTGTCCGGCTGCTGCCAGATTGGCGCCGATGCCTCCGTCGACCTTCATTGCGTTCCCCCTCGATGTGTCACGTCTCGGCGACGGTAGTCGGTGGCGGAGAACGTCCGTCCAGTCAGGCGGCGTGGGCCTGCGGATGTGCGTGGTGCGCGGCAGAAGGTCGGTGGACCAGGTGGGAGAGCAGGCGCCCGAAGGCCCGCTCGCGGGCGATGGCGGGATGCGTGGGGTCGCCGGCGATGTCGAGCAGCATGCCCTCGTGGCCGTAGCGGCGCAGTGCGGCGATGTAGCGCACGACCTCGTCGTGGTGGGCGTCGATGCCGTGGTCGGCGATCTGCATGGCGAGAATGAAGTGATGGTTCGGGAGCATGGATTCATCGTGCGCCCGAATGATCATTGCGTAAAGCGATGATCCCTTGTCATGGTGATCGTTCGTGCTTATGATGAGGACATGCTTCGCGACGTCGAACTCCGTCAACTCCGGGCGCTCATCGCCGTGGCCGAAGAGGGTTCGTTCGCCAAGGCGGCCGAACGGCTCGGGTTCACCCAATCGGCCATCAGCCAACAGATCGCCGGACTCGAGCGGGCGGTCGGCGCCAAGGTGTTCGATCGTCAGGGCGGCCCTCGTCCGGCGCAACTCACCCCGACCGGCGACCTGTTGCTCGACCACGCCGGCAAGCTGCTCGGCCAACTGCAGGAGGCCGAGGACGGCCTGCGGTCGTTGCGCGCCGGCGAGGTGGGTCGGCTGATCGTCGGATCGTTCCAGAGCGTGTCCGTCAACGTGCTGCCCGAGGTCGTGGGCCGCCTGCGCCAGGAACGCCCGGGCCTCTCGGTTCGCGCGGTCGAACTCGACGACGTCGATGACGTCGTGCGCCGCTTGCTGTCCGACGAACTGGACCTGTCGTTCGTCGTCGGCCTCGCCGACCATCCCGACATCGAATCGTGGACGATGCTCGTCGACCCCTTCGTGCTCGTCAGTCCGGCGTTCTGCCCCGCACCCACGCCCGACCCCCGGCTGTTGGGAGGAGTACCGATGATCGGCCAGCCACTCTGCGCCTGCCAGATGTCCATCGACGTTGCGCTCCGCGATCACGGCGTCGAGCCGGACTACGTCTTCCGCTCGAACGACAACAGCGCGGTGCAGGCCATGGTGCGTGCCGGCATGGGCAGCGCGGTCATGCCGCGACTCGCCGTCGATCTGCACGATCCTGGCGTCGTCGTCGCCGACTTCGAGCCCGCGCTGTCGCCGCGCACGGTCGTGTTGGCGAAGCGGCGCGGCCGCACGCTCATCCCGGCGGCCGACCGTTTCGTCGAGCTGGCTCATTCCGTCTGCGAGGCCCTGCAGCTTCCCGAACTGCTCGCCGACTCCCCAGCCTGAGTGTTGACGCCACCGACGCGGGTCAGTCGTCCTGGTCACGGAGAAAACGCTCGAACTCGGCGGCGATGTCGTCGCCGCTCGGCAGTTCGGCAGTGCCCATCGCGATGCCTTCGTCGCCGGCGAGCGCATCGAACGCCGCCTCCAGCGTGCGGACCATCGAGCCGTGCTCATCGTTGCCGGCGACGAGCTGATCGATACGGGAACGCTGGATGTCGGCCTCGCGGGCCAGGTCGCCTGCGCCGATGGAGATGCCGGTGACTTCGCGGAGCCCGTCGAGCAACGCCACCGACGCGCCCGGGTAGCTCATCGCGCTGACGTAGTGCGGTACCTGCACCCAGATTCCCAGTGCGGCAACACCGGCTTCGGTGAGGGCGTGCTCGAGCACCGCGCTGACGCCGGCGGGGACGTCGACGGAGTTCTTCAGGTACGGCACGCTGGCCACGACGTCGGCCGACGGTGAACTGCTCGACAGCCGCGACGCCCGAGTGTGTGGCGTGGCGAACGGGTACGCGCCCAACGCGACCATCTGGTAGACGTCGAGGCGCAATGCCAGTTCGGAGACAGCGCGGGCGAACGCCTTCCACTGCGAGTCGGGTTCGGGTCCGGTGAGCGTCAACACCGGCCGACCGGCGGTGTCGGTGCCCACCTTCAGCTCGATCTCACTCCAGGTGAGCTTGGTGTTCACCCCGTCACGCAGCTCCATGATGGGTCGGCGGGCGCGGTAGTCGATGAACGTGTCGCTGTCGAAGGTGGCGAGCGGATGTGAGGCGCACTCGTCCTCGATGGCGGCCATCGCCGCCGCAGCGGCACCGCTCGCATCGATCCATCCGCTGAGCATGACGACGAGCACCGGCCGGTCCAGTCGTGGCATCTCGCCGTGCACGATGTACGGGCTCATGACAAGGCCTCCAGCTGAGTCAGGGCCATCTGCGCCGCACCTTCGACCTGCAGCTTGAACGGCTCGAGTTCGCTGGCGT
>JANMFL010000295.1:0-1891 GCA_031377945.1 Acidimicrobiaceae bacterium
GGGGGTGGCGTCGTGGCCGTCGGTCCCGGCCACCCACACGTCCATGAGCACCACGTCGGGCTTGGTGGCGAGGCACACCTTCACGCCCTCGTCACCGTCGGCCGCTTCACCGACCACCTTGATGCCCTCGCCCTCGAGTGCGCGCCGCAACCCTTGGCGCAGCATGGTGTGGTCATCGATGAGTACGACAGTGGTCATCAGCGTGGTGGTCCTTCGGAGAGTTCGATCTTCATTTCGGTGCCGCCCGAGGGCAGCGTACGCAGGTGCAGCTCGGCGTCGAGGCGATTGGCGCGTTCGCGCATGCCCATCAACCCGTAGCTGTCGGGGCGTGCGTTGGTCGCCTCGAGTCCCACCCCATCGTCGCGCACGAAGAGCACGATGCTGTCGCCCTGGCGCCGACCGCGGACGACGATGTTCGCGGCCTTCGAGTGGCGCTCGGCATTGACGATGGATTCGCGGACGATCTGCCACAGCTCGCGTTCGAGCACCAGCGGCAGTCGGGGACCGAGATCGACGTCCGCGGTGGTGCTGATGCCGCTGCGTTGCTGCACTCGACCCAGGAACTCTTTCACGGTGTGGCTGAGGTCGCGGGTGTCGCTGACGTCGGTGCGCAGGTCGTACAACGTGTCGCGGACGTCGGTGACGACGGCCGACACCTGCTGGCGCAGTTCGCGCAGTACGGGCTCGACCTCCTCGTCGTTGGCGGCCATCGAGATGGCCCGGTCGACTTCGAAGCCGATCATCGCCAACGACGAGCCCACATGGTCATGCAAGTCGCGGGCGATGCGCTTGCGTTCCTCGTCGGCGGCCAAGGTGCCGATGCGCAGGAACATGCGGGCGTTGTCGATGGCGATGCCGAACGGCTCGGTGAGGCCGTGCACGACTTCGGCCTGCTGCTGGCCGAAGTTCGCCGGCGTGGTGGACTCGACGGCGATCATGCCGACCAGCGAGCCTCTCGTCCGGAGCGCGGCGTACAGGCCCGACCGGCTGTCGGGCGCGATGCCCTGACCCTGCCCGAGTTCGTCGATGCGTACGGTCTTGGGTGAGTCGATCGCGGTTTGCAGGCCCTTGGGAAGCTGGTACAGCGGATAGGCGCGCGGGTGGAGCACGCCGTTGCTCCGCGCCGGGACCATGCGTTGGCTGGCGCTGTCGAGCAGATACACGACGAGCGCGTCGTGGGTGACCATCGACTTGAGCCGGCCCACGGTCGAGTCGAGCACTTCGTCGAGGTCGAGCGACGCCGGCAGCGTCTGGGCGACGCGTTGCAGTGCGAACAACAGCGAGTTGGCCTCGGCCAACCGGCTGACGCGATCGAGTGCCACCTGCTGCTGTCGGGCGGCGTCGATGGCGGCGCGATGAGCGAGGCCGCTGGTGAAGGCCACCAGGCTGAGCAGGCCTGCCCACAGTGCCCCGTCCTGCAGGCCGGTGCGTGCACCGACTTCGCCCACGTACTGCACGGTGGTGACCACGACCGCGATGGCGGCGACATATGCGCTGTAGACGGCGCCGGCCGCGAACCCGGCGAGCATGCCGGTGGGCACGAAGAACAGCACGAACGGCGAACTCCACGCGCCGCTCAGCAGTACGGCTGCCGTGTTCAGCGTCTGCTCCACGACGATGCGGCGGCGCACGGCTGCGTCGTTGCGGTACGGCGCCGGGCGGAGGCAGGTGACGATGGTGAACATCACTGCGAACGCCGTGATGACGGTGAGCCCCCAGTCGCCGTCGAGGATCTCGGGGACGGCTCGCACGAGCGCGCCGCCCAGGGCGGCGATGCGGAAGGGCCACAGTGGTGCGGCGCTGAGCGTGGGGGGCGCCGCACCCGGGTCGAGCGGTCGCGGCCCGCGTCGGTCGACGCCATCGGGCGGTGGGCCTTCCGAGCGGCGGCGTC
>JANMFL010000340.1:0-2996 GCA_031377945.1 Acidimicrobiaceae bacterium
CATGTGCGGCCGCGCCTACGCCCCCCGTTTCCTGTTCGCCTGGCCGAACGCGAAGAGCGCGGTCATGGGCCCGGCTCAGCTCGCGGGCGTGCTCAGCATCGTCGCCCGCGAGTCGGCCGTCAGCATGGGCCGCCCGTTCGACGAGGAGGCCGACGCAGCGATGCGCCAGATGGTCGAGGACCAGATCGAGAAGGAGTCGCTCGCGATGTTCATGAGCGGCAAGGTCTACGACGACGGCATCATCGACCCACGCGACACCCGCACCGTGTTGGGCATGTGCCTGAGCGTCATCGACAACACACCGATCCAGGGCACGCGCGGCTACGGCGTGTTCCGGATGTGAGCACCATGACCGCACAGCACGACACACCGCTCGGCACCGGCCGCATCGACCGCTTGCTCATCGCCAACCGCGGCGAGATCGCCCGCCGCATCATCCGCACCTGTCGCACGCTGGCCATCAGCCCCGTCGTCGTGTTCAGCGACGCCGATGCCGACGCGCCGTTCGTGCGCGAGGCAGACGATGGCCTGCGCCTGCCCGGCGACGCCGCGGCCGACACCTACCTGCGCGGCGACCTGGTCATCGATGCGGCGCGGCGCCTCGGCGCACAGGCCGTCCACCCCGGCTACGGGTTCCTGTCCGAGAACGCCGAGTTCGCCCAGGCGATCGTCGACGCCGGCCTCGTCTGGATCGGCCCTCCCCCGTCGGCGATCGCCGTCATGGGGTCGAAGATCGAGGCGAAGCAGTTGGCGCGCCAGCACGGCGTGCCCGTCGCGCCGGACAGCACGGTCGAGTCGCTCGAGGAGGTCGGCCTACCCGCGCTGGTGAAGGCGTCGGCAGGCGGTGGCGGCCGGGGCATGCGCATCGTCCGCGACCCGCTCGAGATGGTCGAGGCGATCGCGTCCGCCGAGCGCGAGGCCATCGCGTCGTTCGGCGACGGCACGGTTTTCGTCGAGCGCTACATGGAGCGCGCCCGGCACGTGGAGGTGCAGGTCTTCGCCGACACGCACGGCAACGTCGTCGCACTCGGCGAACGCGACTGCACCATCCAGCGCCGCCACCAGAAGGTGGTCGAGGAAGCACCCTCGCCCGCGGTCACGCCCGACATCCGTGAGCGCATGTTCGCCGCAGCCATCGCCGCCGCACGCGCCGTCGGTTACGTGGGCGCAGGCACGGTCGAGTTCATGCTCGACCGGTCGGGTGAGTTCTCGTTCCTCGAGATGAACACCCGCCTGCAGGTCGAGCACCCCGTCACCGAGATGGTCACCGGGCTCGATCTCGTCGCGCTGCAACTCTCGGTCGCAGAGGGCGCGCCGTTGCCCGAAGCGCTAATCGCCGGCGTGGCATCGACCGGACACGCGATCGAAGTGCGGCTGTGCACCGAGGACCCGTATCGCGGCTTCCTGCCCAGCTCAGGCGCATTCCACACCGTGACGTTCCCCGACATGCCGGGCCTGCGGGTGGACAGCGCGATCGAGTCGGGCTCAGTCGCCTCGCCGTTCTACGACTCGATGGTCGCCAAGGTCATCGCCCACGGCGCAAGCCGTGCCGAAGCCGCTCGGAAGCTGAAGGTGGCGCTCGAACGGGCCAGCATCCTCGGCCCCGTCACCAACCGGGCGCTGCTGATCGATCTGATGACGCGGCTCACGTCCATCGACGCACCGGGCCCGGATGGGCTGGACACGGGTTGGCTCGACCGGCAGGACCTCGGCGACGGGCCGGCGCCCGACGCGACGCAGATCGCGGCCGCCGCCCTGGCGGTCGTTCGCGCCGCCGCCACGTCCCACCCGTTCCCCATCGCTTGGCGCAACAACCCGTCGCAGGTGCAGACGCAACTGGTCGGCGATCACGTCGTGACGTTCGCGTTCGATCGCACCGAGCGGCTCACCCATCTGGCCGTCGACGGCAGCGAGTTGCCGGTCGGCGCACACGGCGTCGACGCACTCGACCGGGTCGCCACGACGATCGTGGGCGACACCGTGTTCGTGGCCGACGGGCTGTACGCACTCAACGTGCCGCCGCGCTTCACCGACCCCGACGACGCCGGCCGAGCCGGGTCCACCATCGCGCCCATGCCGGGCAAGGTGGTGCGCATGCTCGTCGCCCTCGGTGACACCGTCGCCGCCGGGCAGCCGTTGCTCACGCTCGAAGCGATGAAGATGGAACACCAGGTGGTCTCACCGTCTGCCGGCGTGGTGTCGGAGTTGTATGTGTCCGCCGGCCAACAGCTCGACCACGGCCAGCCCCTCGTGAAGGTCGACCCCGCGTGACCGATCTGCGCGAACTTAAGTTCCTGGTGACGGCCAAGAGCGCACGAGGCAGGGCGTGACGACGCGGCGGGCGGTGCGGATCGCCAACTGCAGCGGGTTCTTCGGGGACCGTCTGTCAGCGGCGAAGGAGATGGTCGAGGCCACACTCGACGAGCACGGCGACATCGACGTGCTGACGGGTGACTGGCTGGCCGAGTTGACGATGCTGATCCTGCACAAGCAGCGCGCCCGCAACGCCGAGCTCGGCTACGCGAGCACGTTCCTGCTGCAGATGGAACAGGTGCTCGCAACCTGCAAGGCGCGGGGCATCAAGGTGGTCACCAACGCCGGTGGGCTGAACCCGGCCGGTTGCGCGCAGAAGGTGCGCGACATTGCCGCCAAGCTGGGCATCGACGTGAAGGTGGCCCATGTGGAGGGCGACGACCTGCTCCCCCGCGTCGACGGGCTGCGGGCGCAGCTCACCCATCTCGACACGGGCGCCCCCCTCACCGGCGAGCCGATCACCGCCAACGCATACCTCGGCGGCTGGGGCATCGCCGCGGCGCTGAGGGCGGGGGCCGACGTGGTCGTGTGCGGACGGGTCACCGACGCGGCAATCGTCGTCGGGCCGGCGGCCTGGTGGCACGACTGGGCGATCGACGACTGGGACCGCCTCGCCGGAGCGGTCGTCGCCGGACACGTCATCGAGTGCGGCACCCAGGCCACTGGCGGCAACTACACGTGGT
>JANMFL010000371.1:0-2202 GCA_031377945.1 Acidimicrobiaceae bacterium
CGGCTCGCTGGTGGGCGACGTCACCGACGGCGGTCGGGTGTTGCCGTACGAGCAGTTCGTCGCCCCGGCGCTGTTCGCCTCGTCGGCCATGAATGGGTCCGTCTACGAGGCGACGAACATCTTCTTCAAGCTGAAGTACGAGAAGACCTACGACGCGGTGCTGTCCACGCCCATGACGTCGGGCGACGTTGCATTGGGCGAGATGCTCTACGCCACCATGCGCGGCTCGATCTACTCGGTCGCGTTCCTCATCACCATGGGTCTGTTGGGCATGACCGCGTCGTGGTGGTCGCTCGCCATGTTGCCGGTGGCCGCGCTCATCTCGTTCGCCTTCAGTGCGGTCGCGATCGCTGCCACCACGTACATGCGCACGTGGGCCGACTTCGAGTACGTACCGTCGCTGATGCTGCCGATGTTCCTGTTCTCGGCCACCTTCTATCCGCTGTCGGGCTACGGCCAGTGGCGGTGGGTGGCCCAGCTGAGCCCGCTGTACCACGGGGTGGTGGTCGTGCGTGGCCTGAACCAGGGCGACCTGTCGTGGTCGTACCTCGTGCACCTTTCGGTACTGGTGGCGATGGGTCTGGTGGGCCTCACGGTCACTTCGCGCCGCATCGATCACCTGCTGCTCAAGTAGTCGCGGCGCCGACGGAACGCGTTCCGGGGGTACCTGTAGGGGTAGGTTCCTCGAGATGAGATCCGGACATACCGTGATTGGTTGGCCGCGGATCGCGGTGGCCCTCGCGGCGTTGGCGACATCGACGGTGTTCATCCTGCCGACAGTGGGGGCGCACGCGGCAACTCGCAGCAGAGGTCAGTTCTTCGTGTTCGACTCGCCGGACTGCACCGGCAACGGCAACGCGCCGAGGGTGACCGTGCCCGCGAGCGTGGGTGGGCGCAACTACCCGCCGCTCATCTCGATGCAGCTGTTCGCGACGGACATGGCGACCCGTGAGCGGTTCGGCCCGTTCGTCGCCACGACCGACGCCAACGGATCGTTCTGCGAGCGCGTCGAGAGGGCCAGGTCCGCCAGGTGGAAGATCGACCTCATCGAGCCGGGCTCGGGCTCCACCGACTCGAAGGTGGTCACCGTCCTCGCCCCGCCGCCGGCATCGACCACCACGGTCGCCCCGACCACGACAGCCGCAGCCACCACCACCGTGCCGGTCACCACGACGACGGTCGGGGGCACCACGACGACCGACTCTGGCACCACGACCACTGCCTCGACAGCGACCACCTCCACCGTCGCGGCGACCACCACGACGCTCGTCGATTCAGAGGTCGTCCCGCCGATCGAGCTCGTGCCGGTTCCCGTGCCACCCAGTTGGGCGCTGCCCGGCACCGGCTCGACGTCGTCGACGCCGCTCTCCTTGGGCGCGATGCTGGTCGTGCTCGGTGGACTCCTGATGCTCGCGGTTCGCCGTCGGGCGCAGCCACCGGTCATCGACGCCTGAACCGGGCCTCCGGCCCGAAGCGGTCGCCAACCCTGCAAGGCTGCGGAACTGGCGATGCAAGATTTCTTGCAGCGCCAGACCATTCCCATGCGTGTGTCACGTCATGAGGACCGAGGTGGTGGCATTCGTGGCTGACTGGACGCACGTGGAAGCGATCGTGGTGACACGGTCGTTCGAGGACGTCTACCGCAGCGAGTATCCGGGACTTCTCGCGGTGGCGACGGCGCTGACAGGCGACCGTCGCGACGGCGAGGACCTGGTGCAGGACACGATGGTGAAGGCGTTCATGCGCTGGCCGAAGGTGAGCCGTCTGGATCGACCGGGAGGGTGGTGCCATCGCGTGCTCACCAACGCGTGTCGATCCCGACTGCGGCGGCTGCGTACCGAGCGCAACTTCCTGCACCGCCAGCGTCGGGTCGAACCGTCGGTCGCCGGACCGTCACCGGAGACGGTGGCGTTCTGGGCGGTCGTGCGGACCATGCCCGAACGCCCCCGGATGGTCGTCGCCCTGTACTACGGCGCCGATCACTCGACCGCGGACATCGCCACGATCCTCAGCATCCCCGAAGGCACGGTGCGTTCGGACCTCACTCGGGCGCGAGTCGCCCTCGTACGAGAACTGGGAGCGTGAGATGAACAACAACGAGAATCCGATCGACCTCATCGAACCGGACGTCGACGCGATCGACGCCATGGGTCGACGGGCAGGAGCAGAGCTCCGCCACAGCGCGCCGCCGAACGGGGTGAA